>NZ_CAUUWA010000067.1 GCF_963548695.1 uncultured Fretibacterium sp. | reverse complement strand
CGCTCCTGGAGGGCCGAGCGCGACAACGCGGAGGCAGGGCTCAAGGCGCTTTTTGGCCTCAACCGCAGCCTGGGGCTCCCGAAGGGGCTCCGGGAGCTCGGGGTCCGCAAGGAGGATTTTCCCCTTTTGGCGGAGAGGACGATGGAGGAGGCGATAGGGCGCCCCAACCCCAGGAAGTACGACAAGCGCGATGTTCTCCGCCTCTACGAGGAGGCCTATTGAAAAGTACGGCTGGGATCCGCGGAACTCGTTGTTCCTAGCCTCTCGGAAGTCGAGCCCCTTGGGCAGATAGCGGGGGATGGAGACCTTTTCACGGATTACTTAATCGGGTGACATGATCACAGAATAACGACAGGGGCGAGACCCGTTTCTTGACAGTGCGCCGCACCCCCTTATAATCCAGAATATCCTGGAAAAAATATAACGTAATTTTAACCTTTTAACCCAGTATCTTTTGCCAATATTTTTATTGCGAGGGACCGAAGATGCGTAAAGCCTTTGCCCTTGAAAGTAGTCTTTTTTCTCTCTTGGATTGTAAATCCAGGAAGAAGATAAAGGAGATAAATCATCGACGATTTTTCCCTCGTATACGGTAAAATAGAAACGGATTAGGTTTCGCAGGGCGATTTGAGGCCCGACATTGACATTGAAGTGAAATGGGGCAATGGGGCCGACCCAAATTGGAGACTCCGAGGAGAGGGGTCTCTTGCACAGGCTTTTACAGTTGGGGAGTGACTGGGACATCCATGAAGAACAGGATATGTGGGGCGTTTTTGGCGCTTTTGCTGCTTTGCGCGGGCTCCGTCTGTCAGGCGGCCGAGCCGCGGCGTCTGCACGTGGTGATCCTTCCGACGGAGAACACGACCGGTCTCCAGGTCTGGGAGAGCAAGTATTACCCCTATAACGTCCTGGAGCGAAAGATGACGGACTACTTGGAGGTGCTCTTCAAGCGTTCGCCGCTGATCGACGTCCAGGTCCTGGATGAACCCGGCATGAACCGCTGGTTTGCCGCCGAGCATCGTCCGGGGGATATGGCGCTGCAGATGGAGCTGTTCGACGCAGTGTTCGAGGAACGGAACGTCCTGGGCAAGCTGGAGAAGGGGCGGGTCAGCCTGCGGATCCGCATCCTGGACACCGTCCAGGCGCGTCAGTTCGCCATGAGGGTCGCGGAGGGGGCCGACAAACGCTTTACCTTCGATGGGGAGAAACTTTACTGGCTGGACGCAGCCCTTGTCTCGCTCCCCGTCCCCTTCAAGGACGGCCTCGATCTCCTGGGGCTGACGGATGCGAGGGACCGGGGGCAGAGGATGAGCCACCCGACGTGGGAACAATTTCGCACCTCCTCTCAATGGCAGGCCCTCAAAAAGGGAATCGAGGACGCTCAGGCCCAGGCCATGGGGCAGGTCAGCAATGCCATTCACCGCAATGACCCGAGGGCCGGTGAGGAGGGACGCGACCGTTTTTCCCCCGCCATCACCACCGTGGGGCGAATCATCTCGCCTACGGCGGGATCGAGGCGCCGAAAGAGGGAGTTCATCATCTCGATTGGGCGGCAGGATGCCCTGCGGGTTGGGGATGTCCTGGAGGTCGTCAGAGGGGATACCTACGTGACCGTGGACCCGGAAAATCCCGTTGTAGTGCTCCGGAACACGATTGGTAAGGTCAAGGTGGTCTCCGTCCAGGAGAAGAACGCGGTGGTGCGGGTCGTCAAGGATAACCGCAAGGAACCCATACAGCTGAAGGACACCGTCATAAAGATGACGGGGCCGAGGAGTTGAGGATCGCCATGGGCGGATATTCGCGTGGAAGTGTAAGGCGTTTTGCCCTTCTGGCCCTGTTGCTTGGGGCTTTGGTCGGTTGCGGGCCCGCCTGGGCCAATGGGAACGTTTCGGCCGACGAGGCGCCGCCCCCCATCAGGAAATCGGTGAAGAGGGCCCCGATAAAGAAAGCGGCACCCAAGGCGAGGAAGGCAAAGAAAAAGACCCCGCCGGCACCGGCCCGGAGGAAGGCCGTTCCCTCCCGCCCCCGCATCTCATCCCTGCGGCAGGGGATCGCCCTCATGCGCCAGGAGCGTTACGAGGCGGCGTATCCGTGGCTGCAGAAGGCCGTGCAGGAGGAACGGCGTAATCCCGAGGCGTGGTATTGGTACGGGATGTACCACGAGAGGACGGCCCAGTTCGAGCAGGCCCAGTTCTTCTATCGCAAGGCGATGGAGCTGGACCCCGGCTTCGAGCCGTTCTCGCGCGTTGTCGTCTATCCCGGGGACGGGGAGCGTGTGCCCCTGTGGGACCCCAAGCGTCCGGCGCGGGTCTACCCCATCCCCACGAACAACCACGGGATCGCCACCATCCCTCCCGATTCCCCCCAGGCACGGCGCCGGCCCGTTCGGCCTCCTATCGATCCCGAGCTGCCCAAGGTTCCGCTCTACACCCCTCCGGAGCCCGGAGCGGGGCCCTTCGACGGCGACGCGTGGCAGCCCTCGGTCTATGTCCCGCCGGGGCGGGAAAGGCTTTTGGAGGGCGGCGAGCCCGCCTATGCGCCGCCCGAGTCCCGGGTTGTCCCCCTGGCGCCGCCTCCCGCGCTGGAGGTTGGCGTCGCCTTTCCGGCGGGCGGGAACCCGGGCCCCGTCCCTCAGACGGTACCGCCGGTTCCCTCCGCTCCCGTGGGCGTGCAGCCCGGTGGGGCTCCCGTCTATCAGCCCCCGTTGCCCGATGTGAGGGCTGGGGACACGGTGCCGGGCGCGGCTTCCACGGCAGGGATTCCTCCCGTCGGAGGTGAGGTCGTCTCGAGGGAGGCCCCGGCCTATCAGCCTCCCGTCCCTGGGACGGCGTCGGCAGGCCCGGCGTCGGGGGATCGGCCGGTTTACCTTCCTCCGTTGCCGGCGGATAAAAAATGAACGGCAAAAAGGGAGATTGGGGCCCTAACGAAAAGGATTTCGCAGCCCCTTTCCTGACAGTCCCCCGAGGGGGACCTCGGGACCTTTTTTCGCGTCTATCTCAAAAGAAGGAGCGAGTGAGAGATGAAGAGCAGGCGTTTTGCAGTTAAGGTGCCGTCCCTGTTGGTGTTGGCTTTCCTGATGGCCTTTGCGGTGGAGGGGACTGGCGGCGCGGCCGTTTGGCTGAACGCCGCGGATCCGATCCTGATCACGCAGCCCGCCTATTCGGGGATGCAGTTTTACGTTTATCGCCCCTATAACATCCCTGGCGGGTGGTATGCGACCTACGACGGCTACCCCGTCTTCAGGAATGCGGATGGCATTTGGGTCTATGGTTCCTGCGTCGGGGCGAATATCGTGCCGACCGCCTATATCGTAGGGTCGATCGTTCCCTCCGTGGTTGGGCTGGTGCCGTGGGTCGCGGCGCCAGCCTGTGCTCCTGTCGCCGCGCCGGCCGTTGCTCCGATCGCCGTCGTCGCCGCTCCCGTCTATGTTCCCTGCTGGGTTCATAATCCCAATTTCGTGGCCATCGGGGGATGGGGGAGGAGCGTGGATCGCATCGGTGTGTTGGGCAAGCCTGCGGTCCCCGTGGCGTGGAAGGGGGCCCGCCCCAATGTGATCTATGCCTGGACAGGGCGGAGCTGGTACCAGATATCCCTCCGGGACTGCCAGCATCCTGTGGACGCGCTGCGCGGCAGGTTGTACGAGTTGGCCTGCATGAGCAACAGGAACAATCTGGTCTGGACGGATCAGGATATGAACGTCCTTGCCCAGCACGCTGCAGTCTGGGGCTACCGGTGGATGGGGCAGATCCTCCTCGCCCGATGACGACGCACAGCTTGCCGTATTTGTCGGCGGTCCGCAGTTCCGCAGGAAAAGACGAGGAGTGATGGTGTTGTTGCCCCTTCGGCGTTTCGGTCCGATCACCTGTTTGCTTTCGGGCCTTTTGATGGTTTTGGCCCTGCCGGCAGAGGCCAGGGTTTACGTGGCCGAGCCCCTGCTGGTGGCGCAGCCGTCCTATGCCGGGATGCAGTTCTACGTGTACCGGCCCTACAACATGCCGAAGAACTGGTATGTGACCTTCGACGGCTACCCCGTGACGAAGAACAGGGATGGGGTCTGGGTGTATGGCACCGCGTCCGGCCCCAACCTGAACCCGACGAACTACATCGTCGGCTCGGTTGTACCCTCCATGGCGGGGATCGTCCCCTGGGTGCGCCCGGCTCAGATTTCGTCGCATGTCACGGTGCCGCCCCCCGAGGTTGCGGCCGTGCGCCAGCCCGGCCTTCCGCCCTCGCGTTCCGCCGGAGGCGAGACCCATTCCACGTGGGTGCCGGACTGGAGCTTCAATCCCCGCTTCATGGCGATCGGGAACTGGCAGAGCAGCGTCGACCGTATGGGTGTCCTGCACAACCCCGCGGTCCCCGTCGCCTGGAAGGGGAACCTCCCCAGGGCGATCTATGTCTGGACGGGACGGAGCTGGTACCAGATTACCCCGCGTGCCGATCAGCGCCCGGTGGATGCCCTCAAGGGGCAGCTCTACGAGCTCACGCGGATGGTCAAGCGCAATCGGTTCATCTGGTACGAGGCGGATATGCCCGTGCTGGCGCAGCAGGCGACGGAATGGGGATATTACTGGATGGGGGAGGTCGTGCCGTCCCGATGAAGAGGCTGGCCTTCCGTGTTCCGGGTGCGCTCCTGGCCTGTTCGTTTTCCCTGCTTGCGGCGGTCCCCGCCGGCGCGTTGCCCCCGGACCCCGTCCCGGCGGTCATCACCGTCTCCGACTGCGGGGACGGCTTTACGATGGACGTGCGTCCGCGCCGCAATCCCGAGGTCCTGGGGACCGTTACGCGCGACGGCTATCCCGTCCTGCTGGACCGCAGGGGGGAGAATCATTACATTTTGTCCCGGGGCGCGGATATCCCCGTGCCGGTGGTCCGGAGGGGCTTCCCCTTGCCGGATTGCGTTCCGGACGGGGCGAATTGAGACTCTGGATTCTTTGTCGGCCATATCATATTATGGATGAGGGACATTTTCTCTCCCGGTTATGTTATACTTAACCATAGCTGAGTTTGAGGAAGTGATGTTTCGTGCCGAGAACGCTCACATCCATCAAAGATGAGATTTTCTCCTATAAGGGCCGGCTGGTTCGTTGCCGAATGTCCAAGGGGAGGAACAGGACCGAGGAGACGGAGGGGATTCTTCTTGACGTCTATCCCAAGCTCTTCACCTTGTACAACGAGTCCAGTGCAAGTACCGTCTCCTTCAGCTACGCGGAGATACTCACCCGAGAGGTCGAGCTTGAAATTGTGACTCGCGTTTAGGGTTTTAGGTAAAATATCCCCGGACGAGGTCCGGGGATATTTTTTTCAGGTTTTCCTTCCTTCACTCCTGGAGGGGGCATGGGGGCTCATGGAATGATCTTCACGAGCTTTTTGGGGGAATTGCCGTCGTGCGCTTCGTCCTGCCTTCCTTTGCAAAGCTGAACCTTTCCCTCCGGGTGACCGGGCGGCGGGACGACGGCTATCACGACCTCGTCTCCCTCTTCCTCAGGATCCCCTCGGGGGAGGTGTTGCGCGTCGTCCGGCGCCCTGATCCTGCCGAGGGGGACCTCGTCAACGTCGAGGGGATGGAGCTGGAGGGGGAGAATATCGTGGCGAGGGCCCTGCGCCTTGCCCGCGCGTCAGGTCTTGCCGTTCCTCCTCTGGATATAGAGATCCTGAAGAGCCTTTTCCCGGGGGCCGGACTCGGGGCGGGGAGCGGCAACGGAGCCGCGTTACTTCGGTGGCTTGTCACGGAGATCCCGGACCCCCGGTGGCCGGAGGTCGCCCGCAGGACGGGCGCGGATGTGCCCTGTCTTTTCTCCGGTTTTCCCGTCGCCCTGGTATCGGGGATCGGGGATCGTCTTGAGCCCCTGCCCGCGCTTTCCCTGGGGGGCCGGGTCTTCTTCCCCGAGTGGAGCGTGGGCACAAAGGGGGCCTACGACGAGCTGGACGCCCGGCATCCCCGTGGGTATCCGCTTTGTGCGCCCGAGGCCAGGGGGGAGGCCCTGCGTCTTTATAAAGCGCTTCAAAAGGGGGAACGCGTTGGGCTGCTCCCCAATGACTTTGCGCTGCCGCTTCTGGAGCGTTTTCCCGAGTATCGCGAACTTTTCGGGATACTGGAGCGATCGGAGGCCCTGGCCTGGGGCATAACGGGCAGCGGTGGTGCGGCCTTCTGCCTCTTTGCCGCACCTGTGCCCAACTTGGGCTACCCGGAATGGGTACGTCAGGTTCTGTATTTTTTCTGACGAGAGGCGCCCGATAAGAGGCGCCCTAATAGGAGGCGGGCACGTTTCGGCAAGCTCGCCAATTTTTGTCTCTTTTTGTCTTTCGTTATTTTTGTCTTTCGTTAAAGGAGAATTCATGCTGAAAAAAAGTTTTGTTCCAGGAACGCGTGCCTTCCTGGGCCTCGTCGTTTTCCTCTGTCTGGTCGGTCTCCCCTTCATCGTCGCCTCTCCGGCCTCGGCTGCGGATAACAGGCTTTACGACCTCTTTTGGCGGCGTTCCTGGGCCGCAATGAACGAGGCCTATGCCTCGAAGCGGGATAAGTCCCCACGGGACCACGCCTTGATGGTCAATGCCCTGCGCCTCCGCGGCAAATGGCCCGAGGCGGTCTCGATTCTGGAGGCACAGAGGAACGCCTTCCCCCAGGGAATTCGTCCCTATGCCGATATGACCCTCCTGCTGGGTTACGAGAGGATGGGGCGGACCGAGGAGGCCCTGAATCTGTCGGAGCGGCTTTGGAAATCCGCCCCGAGGGAGCTGAAATATTACATCGCCGCGGCCCAGCATCGCCTGCTGAAGGATGGGGAACCCCAGAAAATTCAGACGGCCCTGGAGCGAATGCTCCGGACCGCCGGTACGAAGGAACGCAGAATTTACGTCCTCTCCCGCCTTCTCCGTCTTCCGGGTCTGCCGAAGGACCGAACTGCTCAGGCATTGAGCCTCCTCAAGCTACAGGCCGGCAACAAGGCTGCGGCCGAGGTGCTGGCACGTCTCAAGAAGCCGTGGCCGCAGTCCGTTCGGGTTGCCCTGGGCGTCTATGCCCATCTGGTCAAGGACGACAGGGCGGCGGTCGAGCGGTTGGCCCCCGTACCCATCAGCTCTGCGGAGGGGCGGAGGGCGGCGTATTATCGGGCCTGGTCGCTATCTCGGATGAAGCGCGGCGCGGAAGCGCTGAGCCTCTGGGGGGCGCTGGCCCTGGACGGGAACGCCTACGCGGAAGCGTCCGTTCGGCGCATCGGGGTCCTTGCGCGGAGCGATAAGGAGGCCGCCGCTGGGGTGTTGGAGCGCATCGTCGAGAAGCGCAAGGGCAAGGTCCAGGCGCGTGCGCTTCTGATCTTGAGCGGCCTCGTCGGCGACAAGCGGAGGACGGAGCTGGAGGACCGGCTGATCGTGGGGTACCCCGATACGGCCTATGCCTTCGACGTTCTCTGGCGGCGCGGCTGGGCGAGCCTGGACGGGAGAAAACCGGATGAGGCCGTGCGCCTCTGGAAACAGGCTTACGCCCCTGGTGTGGATGGGGCCCGGAGGGCGCGCATCCTCTATTGGATCGCGCACGCGCAGAGGGCAGCGGGCAAATCGGCCGAGTCGGAGAGGACCCTGGATACCCTCGCACGAGACCATCCCCTTTCCCTCTATACCTTCATGGCGCGCCCCGGAGCGATCAAACTGCTGGACGGGGAGAATCCGTCGCTCGCCTCGAAACCCGGCGAACTGGAGCTGTGGGGGTTCGTCCTCTACGCCCGGCTAAGGCTCCAGGCTCAGGGCGCCTCGGCCCGAGACCTTTACCGCGCCCTGAAACTGGCCCGCTGGCTTGGGTTCGAGGACGTCTACGACCAGGCGCGTCGTTTGACTGGGCTGATGACCCTGGGCACGACCCTTTACCGGTCCGATCTCGAGGCGCTCTATCCCCGGCCCTTCCGGGCTCAGGTGGAGGACGCCTGCAAAACCTATGGAGTCGAGGATCACCTCGTCTGGGCCGTCATGAGGCAGGAGAGCGCTTTCAAGCCCAGGGCCACGAGCCACGCCGGCGCGTCCGGGCTCATGCAGCTCATGCCGGGCACGGCCAAAGGCGAGGCCAAGCGGATGGGGCTGAAGAAATACAATATCTACGACATAAAGGACAACATCTCCATGGGGGCCTCCCACCTGTCCTGGCTCGGCAGGTCCTTCGCGCGGGAGGACTGGGTCATGGCCGCCTACAACGCGGGGTCGGGCAACGCCCGCAAATGGCTCAGGGACGGCCGGGATGTCCTGGAGCCCGATCGGTGGATCGAGGAGGTTCGTTTCAACGAGACCTGCGATTACGTCCAGAAGGTCTCGGGCAACCTGGCCGTCTATCGTATGCTCTACGGCGGGGCGGAGGCTGCTAAGAAAGGGAAGTCGGCGTCGCCATCCTCGGAAGATGCGGAGGAGGAGCTTCCCCTCGAGGACGGCACGGAGGTCGTGAACTGAAAGGGAACGAACGGCCGCTGGAGTCCTTTTACCGGGCAGCTCTGGATCGTCTGGCGCCCGGGGAGAGGCGTCGGGAACACGGTCGAGATATCCCATATGCCCTTTCGCTGCATGCGCTGGCGCGTTTTTTTTTCGAGACGGGAGGGCGTCAGGGATGGCTTCCGGCCAAGGGGACCATTCTGGCGGCAGTCTCGGGGGGCGGGGATTCCCTGGCGCTCCTGTGGCTTTTCCGGACGCTTTACGGAGGCCCCGTCCTGGCCGTACATGTGAATCACGGCATTCGGGGGGCGGAGTCCGATGCGGATGCGTCCTTCGTGCGGCGGATGGCCGCCGCTTGGGGAGTCGGTTTCCGCGAGGCATGCATCGACGTGCCCCGGGGGAGGGTGCGAGGGGAGTCGCTCGAGGCCGCCGCCAGGAGATTGCGGTATGAGGCCCTGACCCTTGCGGCGGAGGACTGCGGCGCCGTGGGGATCGCCCTTGGGCACAATCGGGACGACGTGGCGGAGACGGTGCTCTTCAACCTCATACGCGGTACGGGGGTCCGTGGATGTATTGGGATGCCCGAGAGGCGGGGCCTTTTTTTTCGGCCGCTCCTCTCCCTGAGGAGGGGATTTTTGAGGGATATCCTGCGTTGCCGCGGGATCCCCTGGCGCGAGGACAGCTCGAACGAGGACCTGAGGCACACGCGCAACTTCCTTCGGCGGTCGCTTCTGCCCCTGGCGGTGGAGCGGGTGAACGCAGGAGCCGTTGAGCATCTGGCGGCGTTTGCCGAGGAGATGCGCGGGTATCGGGAGGAGGAGGAGCGGCGCGGCGCCAAGTTGGCCGAGTCCGTGGGGTTAGGGCGTTTTGCTCTGCCGGTCGAGGTGGGGCGTGAAGCCCTCGCCGGATTGTCCGTCCGAGACCGGGCCCTTCTGATTCGTGAGTTGGCGCGCCGTTTGAAGTTGCCCGTCCTGTCCCGGGCGCGCTGTCTGGAGCTCGTCCGTCTGCTGGATGGCAGGAGGGGCTTCCGTTTCCCCTGGGGAGGGGGCGTGACGGTCAGGGGCGGTTCCTCCCTTGTCTCATGGGAGCGGCGGCCTGATGGGGCGGACCCTTTTTGATCGTTTCGCACTTTTTTGTGGGTTTGAGGAGGTTGGGGTTGTGGTGGAGCAGGAGTACAGGATCGGCGAGGTGTTGTTTTCTCGCGGGGAGATCGCGGAGCGCGTCTCCGATTTGGCCGGCTGGATTGCGGCGGACATGCGGGGCAAGGAGCTTTTGGTGGTGGGGATCCTCAACGGGGCCGTATTTTTCCTCACCGATCTCGTGCGGAGGATGCCCGAGGATCTGGACGTCCGCGTCGATTTTATGTCCGTCTCTTCCTATGAAAACGCGACGAAGAGCAGCGGAGTCGTGCGCATCCTGCGGGACATCGGGAGCAGTATCGAGGACAGGCACGTCCTTATCGTCGAGGACATCATCGACACGGGGTATACCCTCTCCTACCTGCTGGAGCTCCTCCAGGCCCGCAAGCCCGCAAGCCTCAGGACCTGCGTGTTGTTGGACAAAAGCGCACGGCGCGAGGTGGCGGTTCATGTGGACTACTGCGGCTTCTCCATGCCCGATGCCTTCGTCGTGGGGTATGGGCTGGACTACGCGGGGCGGTGGCGGCACCTCCCGGATATCCACTCGGTCAGCGCGCACAGCACCGTCAATTCCTGAGACCTTTCCAGGGCATAAAGGTACAAAATCCTTAATTCCTTGCGGGGTTTCTCGTTTTATTTGTCCCTGGCCCGGTGTTAGAATTATAAAGTTGGCGTATATCCGTCGTCATCTCTCTTGAGGGACGAACGGATTTTTTAGGTTTTGTTGCGTTATTTTATCTCATTCTCCGCCCCTGGGGGCGGGGTGTATTGGGAGAGGTGGCGATGTCTTGGGGCGGATAGTCAAGAATCTGGGCCTTTACCTGATCCTCATCCTTCTGGTGGTCAGCGTGGTCAACATGTTCCTCACGCCGGAGCAGGCCCAGAAGCCGTACAACGAGGTCAGCTATAGTTCGTTTTTATTCGAGATGGAGGGAGGGCGCGTCAGCAATCTGCAGATCCGCAACAACACCCTTCCGGGGGAGTCCAGCTCCGCGGTGCTGCGGGGAGAGCTCAAGGATGGGACCCGCTTCCTGACCTACGCGGTCGATGTCTCCGGTCTGGCGGATCAGGCCGCGAAGAAGGGGGCGGTCGTCACCGTCGAGGCGCCGCAAAAGACGTCGTGGTGGGTGACGATGCTCTCCTCCCTCTTTCCGACCCTTCTGCTGATCGGCGTGTGGATATTCTTCCTTTATAACATGCAGGGCGGAGGCGGCAAGGTGATGTCCTTCGCCAAGAGCAAGGCGAAGCTCTTTCTGGACAACCGCCCCAAGGTGACGTTCAACGACGTCGCGGGCTGCGACGAGTCCAAGGAGGAACTGCAGGAGGTCATCCATTTCCTGAAGGATCCTGCGAAGTTCACCCGGCTGGGGGCCAAGGTCCCGCGCGGTGTTCTGCTTCTGGGCCCTCCCGGTACGGGCAAGACCCTTCTGGCCCGTGCGGCGGCGGGTGAGGCGGACGTGCCGTTCTTCAGCGTCAGCGGCTCGGATTTTGTGGAGATGTTCGTCGGCGTGGGTGCGGCGCGCGTGCGCGACCTGTTCGAGCAGGCCAAGAAGTATCAGCCCTGCATCATTTTTATCGACGAGATCGACGCCGTCGGGCGCCACAGGGGCGCGGGGCTCGGCGGAGGG
Organism: uncultured Fretibacterium sp.; assembly: GCF_963548695.1. Taxonomy (NCBI): domain Bacteria; kingdom Thermotogati; phylum Synergistota; class Synergistia; order Synergistales; family Aminobacteriaceae; genus Fretibacterium; species uncultured Fretibacterium sp. The sequence goes on along the minus strand of NZ_CAUUWA010000067.1, from coordinate 1,316 downwards.
CACGACGAGCGCGAGCAGACCCTGAACCAGCTCCTGGTCGAGTTGGACGGATTCGAGGAGGAGAGCAGCACCATCCTGATAGCGGCGACGAACCGGCCGGATATCCTGGACCCTGCGCTGCTGCGCCCCGGGCGCTTCGATCGGCATATCGTGGTGGATCGCCCGGACGTCAACGGCCGAGAGGCAATCCTGAAGGTGCACGTCCGAAACAAGAAGGTGGACGACGACATCGACCTGAGCGTGCTGGCCCGAAGGACGCCCGGCTTCGTCGGGGCGGACCTGGAGAACCTCATCAACGAGGCGGCGTTGCTGTCGGCGCGGCACGGCAGGGAAAAAATCGGCATGGAGGAGCTCGAGGAGGGCATCGAGCGCGTGATGGCCGGACCCGAACGACGCAGTCGGCTGATCAGCGATAAGGAGAAGAAGATTATCGCCTACCACGAGGTGGGACACGCTATCGTCGCCAAGGTGCTTCCGGACAGCGACCCCGTGCACAAGATCTCCATCATTCCGCGCGGACACGCCGCACTGGGCTACACACTCCAGCTGCCGGAGGAGGACCGCTTCCTGACGTCGCGGTCGGACCTGCTGAACCGCATCAGCATATTGCTCAGTGGACGCGTCTCGGAGGAGCTGGTGTTCGGCGACGTGACCAGCGGAGCTGCCAACGACTTGGAACGTTCCACCCGGACGGCGCGCCAGATGGTGACGGAGCTCGGCATGAGCGAGCGGCTGGGCCTGGTCAAACTCGGGCGTAAGCACGAGGAGATATTCCTGGGGCGCGATATCTCCGAGGATCGGGACTACAGCGAGGAGGTAGCCTATGCCATCGATCAGGAGGTCAAGGCCATCATCGACTCCTGTTATGCCAAGGCCAAGGAGATCCTGACGGAAAAACGGGAGCTTCTGGATCGGATCGCCTCCGTTTTGCTGGAGCGGGAGGTCCTGGACGGTAAGGAGTTCGAGGCCCTGATGAACGGAGAGGAGCTGCCCCCGAAGCCGGAGCGGAGAAACGGCAATGGCGGCGGCACGGCCCCAAAATCGGAGGAGGGCGGTGGGGAAAATGCCTCTGCGCCTGCAAAAGAGGGGACGGAAGAAATCTCTCAGCCGGTAGAAGAGGAGGATTCTCCTTCCAAAGGCGGTCTTTTGGGCTGATTGGCCTTATAAATTTGGTCGATCTCAGCTTCTGTACCGGATACGAGAACAAGACCTCGGGCGGCTTCACCATGTAAGGCTTCCCATGGAATTTAGAAAAGGTGCTTGCATTTTAATCTGATCGTGCTATACTACATTCTGCCGCTCGCGAGGCGGTGGAA
>NZ_CAUUWA010000066.1 GCF_963548695.1 uncultured Fretibacterium sp. | reverse complement strand
TGATGCGGGACCCCAAATCGTCCTGGAGCCCCAGGCAGATCTTCGCGGCGGCTCCGCGGTCAAGAACCGCGACGAGGCAGTCGGCCCCGTCAAGAAAACCGTCCGGCATCTCCCCGGAGATATCGTAAAATCCGCACCTCGCCGCAAGCCCCCTGGAGGTACGCAGCCCCGGAGACGAGACGACATCCAGGGAACAGCCAAGACGAAGCAGCACCGAAAGCTCGGCAAGGGCCTGTCGGCCCCTCCCCACCCCGGTGACCGACAACACGGCGACGACTCGTCCAGGGGCGTCCCGTCCGGAGGAAACGGACGGGGACACACCGGCAGGGCCGCTCATCTGCTCAAGGATGCTCGCGGCGCCCGGCATCGACGGCACGTCGTCCATCCCCTTTCTTTTCTCTTAAGAACCAAGTCTTTCTTCCGGAATCGGCCACGCGTCAATTTTCCGTCTGGCGATTGGCCAGGATGACGCGCTCCACCTCCGCGTGCGGGCGCGGGATGACGTGGACGGAATGCAGTTCTCCCACGAGCTTGGCCGCCGCCGCTCCCGCGTCCACAGCGGCCTTGACCGCGCCGACGTCGCCGCGAACCATCACCGTGACCAGGCCGAAGCCGATCTTCTCGTAACTGGCAATCGTCACGCTCGCCGCCTTCACCATCGCATCCGCAGCCTCGATAGCGCCCACAAGTCCCTTCGTCTCAATCAGTCCCAAAGCCTCAGACATCTCACACAGTCCTCCTCGGAAAAATATCGGCGGTCCTTTCGACACAGCCGCAAACAAGATTCACCAATAAAATTCACCCAGCAAAATTCATCCAAAAATAAGGCCCTGGGGCTTCGCCCCAGACCCCACCAGAGGACTCGTCCTCTGGACACCTGTCTGTTATTTTACTTTTCACCCGTTGGGTGAAAAGTAAAATAACAAAAGAGACAGGGAAATTCTCTTCCGAAACTCTCTCCCGCAGTGAGTGTGGGCAAGTTTCCACAATTTTTAACCTGCGGATTTGGGATCAATAACATCGCAAAACCAAAAGCACCGCAAAACACGCGCCGTTCGCAAACGACCCCGCCCGAGGAACTCAGCCCTCAAGACGGCGCCAGAGCTCCGACAACTCCGCGTCGGGCCGTGCAATCACCCGCGCGGAAAACACGGTCCCTATGTTCCTTACAGCTGCCGCAGCGGCATCGACGGCGGCCTGGACCGCAGCGACCTCGCCCTCGATGCGAAGCGTCAGGCTGATAGCCTTACCTACCCCGATCACCTTCTCCTTGCCCAGGAAGGTCACATCGGCCGCCTTGATCGCCGCATCCAGGGCAGTCATGGCCGCCGTGAGCCCCAGCACCTCGATCAGTCCCAGCGCGCGGTTCACGACCTGCCCCTTCCTTCCCGCTCCGCCAGCTCATCCAGCCCTATCGCGCTCCTCCCTCTTCCGAAACGGGATTGGCGGGAGACACTCATCTCGTGTCTCTCAACCTCGTGCCTCTCAGCCTTCCCGGCAGACATCGGCGCCCTCGTCTCCCGTCCCCTCTCGAGGTACGAGTCCATGCTCCGTCCTTCGGCAGGGCGGCCCGACGCCGCCCCTCCAGCCCCATTCGAGGCCCGACCGCCGTCGGCCAGGCGCCGAAGAAAACGCTCCTCCCTCGAGTCCAGCCCCAGACCGGGCTTCGAGGCGGGCCTCAATTCAGACCTCAACTCAGACCTCAACTCGGAGCCGAAAGCCCCGGAGCCTGAGGACGACGCCTCCCTCCCCCGTGCCGAGCTCACCGGTTCGGAGCCCGACCGGCGGGCGAGCTCCCTCATCACCTGCATCACGAGCTCATTGGCCATCTACGTTCACGCTCCTCCGCCATCACAGGAGTTCCCGCACCTCGGCAACCGGACGCGGAATGACGTGGACGGCAACGACCTCGGCAATCCTGCCCGCCGCAGCGGACCCGCTCTCGACCGCCGCCTTCACGGCGGCGACATCCCCTTCGACGACCGCCGCAACGATCCCCGACCCGACGTAATTCAGGGAAGCGAGCGTGACGTCCGCGGTCTTCGCCATGACGTCCGCCGCCTCCAATGCCCCCACAAGGCTGCGGGTCTCCACGCTGCCCAGGGCTTTACGCATCGTCCCCGCCTCCTAACGCCCGCGGCGTGTGCCGCCGCCGACAAAGTATCTGTCGATGGAGCTCTTTACCTTCTCAAATCCGGGGATGACGGCCGCCTCGTACAGGGACGCCTTGTCCCCCAGCGGTTTGGTGGCGTCCAGCCCCAACTTGTCCGAGACGCCCCGCTCCATGTGGGACGCCTCCAAAGGCGACCCCAGCGCCCCCGAGACGACGACCAGGTCGTGCGACGCCTGGAAACGGGACGCGATGGCCGCCTCCACCTCCGCCATGTCGTAGATGTCCACGTCGTCGTCCACAACCACGACGTGCTTGATGTCCTTGTAGGCCCCGAGGACCCCGAGGATGGCGCTCTTGCCGTCGCCGTCCGCACGTTTTTTGATGGAGACCACCGCGTGCAGCCGGCACCCGCCCCCGAGGGTCAGGTTCACGTCCTGGACGTTCACGGTGTGGGAGAGGGCCGCGAAAATCTCGGCCTCCTTGATCATCCCATAGGCCAAATGTTCCTCCCGGCAGGGAAAGGCGTGCTGGAAGATGGGCTCATTCCTGTGCGTCACCGCGGTGACCTCCATCACCGGAGCGGGGGCGACGGTGCTGTAGTACCCCATCAGCTCGGCAAAAGGCCCCTCGGGCTCCGCCCGACCGGGCTCGATCCTCCCTTCCAGGACGATCTCCGACCAGGCCGGGACCTCGAGGTCTATGGACCTGCAGCGCACCAGCTCCAGGGGCTCGCCCCGCAGCGTGCTGTCCACCTCGTACTTGTCCAGGCCGTATTTCCCGGAGCCGATCTGGGAGGCCAGCAGGAAGGGCGCGTCGTACCCCAGGACGACGGCACACTCGAGGGCTTTCCCCCTCTCGGCGCAGCGACGGAGCTCGCCCAGCAGGTGGGGGGAGGCCCCGGACACCAGGATGTAAAGCCTGTTGCCCCCCAGCACCTGGATGCGCCGCACCGCCATCTGGGTCCTGCCGGTCTCGGTGTCGCGAACCACAAACGCCCCCGCGCAAAGATAGGGTGCGGCGTCCCGTTCGTTCGACGTCGGCACCGGGAGCATCTCGAGCAGATCGATGCCGGAAGTGACGACGTTCTCCTGGACCGGCCCCCGGTCCAGGAGCCTGGGTTTGGACGGAGAACCCATGGCCCCCATCAACTTGAACAGCCGCTCCTCCGGGCTCGTCCCGAGCAGGTCCAGGATGATCGAACGGTTCCCGTAAAGAGCCCCGACCACGGGAATCCTCGACCCCTTGACGTTCCGAAACAGGATGGGCCGCTCGTTGTGAAAGGCGCTGAGCACAGCGCCGAGCTCGAACCGCGGATCGACCGGAACGGTGCACTCCATCAGCCGGTCCTGGGCCCTCAGGCGTTCCAGCACGGAACGCAGCATCTGTCTTTCCATAAAAAACCTCCGGTTCCCAGCTTCCTTAAGGACGACAGGCGAGACGATCCGCGCGGGTCAACGCGCGGTCCCGCCCGTCTCGTTCACTGCGTCCCGGCGCCCTCCCAGCGCCGGGTCAGGCTGTGTTCGACACCCAACGCGTCCAGGATGCGCCCGGAGAAGGAGACGACCATCTCCGCAACGCTCTCGGGACGGTGATAAAACCCTGGGGAGGCGGGCATCACCACCGCCCCGGCACGGGTGACCGCAAGCATGTTCTCCAGATGGATCACGCTCAGGGGCGACTCGCGGGTCACCAGCACCAGCCGGCGACGTTCCTTCAAGGTCACGTCGGCCGCCCGGGTGAGGAGGCTCTCCGAGAATCCGCCGGCAATAGAGGCAAGCGTCTTCATCGAACAGGGCACGACCGCCATACCGAAGGTCCTGAAGGAACCGCCCGAGATGGGGGCCGCGAGGTCGTCGTCCTCATAGAAACGGTCGGCGAACGCCCTCAGCTCCTCCAGGGAGACACCACACTCGTGATCCATCACGTAAGCCCCCATCCTGGAGACCACGAGATGGGTCTCGCACTCCAGGATACGAAGCTGGCGCAGCAGCGCGAGGGCATAGACCGCACCGCTTCCTCCCGTTATGCCGACGACAATCTTCACAGGTTCCTTCATTACCGGTTCCTTCATTGCAGGTTCCTTCATTGAAAAAACGATTCCCCTTCCGGCTGAAGCCTCTTAAAGGAGGGTGAATTTTCTACAAGCCCACAGGCCGAAAGCCCTTCACGAAAGGCCAGGACCGATTTTCGATGCGCTTCCCAAAGGGTATGACGAAAACGGCCCTGAGTGCAACCCCTACTCGGGGAGGGCCGCTCCTTTATCCCCTTTCGTCTTCGTCTCCGGGAGGACGAGGTTCAGGAAGATGGCCGTCAGGGTCGCCGTGGTCATGCCGGAGCCGAATATAACCCTAAGCTGCTCCGGGAAGTGGGAGAGCAGATTGGGCCTGAAGGCGATGCCCAGCCCCAGCCCAAGCGACATGGCCAGGATGATGCTGTTCCTTCTGTTGAACTCCACCTCTTTGAAGTTCGAGATGCCGCCGACCGCGATCATCCCGAACATCAGGACCCCAGCCCCGCCGAGCACCGGGCTGGGCATGATCGCGACCAGAGCGCCAATCTTGGGGAAGACGCCGGTAATCATCAGGATGACCCCGGCCAGAGCCACGACAAACCGGCTCGCCACCCCCGTCAGGGGGATGATGCCGATGTTCTGGCTGAAGGACGTGTTGGGGCCGCACTGGAAGATTCCGGCCAGCAGGCTGCCCACGCCGTCGGCGAGTACGCCCGAGGCGAGCTTGTCGCCGTCGACCTCCTCGTCGCATGCCTTGAGGACCAGCACGCCTCCGCCTATCGTCTCGACGGTCGTGACGATATAGGCGGGCAGGAACGCGAGAAATCCGGAAAAGGTGAAGGCGAGGCCGTAGCGGAGCGGATTGGGGAGCATCAGCCAACTGGCGGTGGAGACGGGGTTAAGGTCCAGCCTCCCCATGAAGAAGGCCACGACGTACCCGACGACGATCCCGATGAGGATTGCACCCGAGGAGAGGAATCCCTTTCCCCTCTGGTTGAGGATGAGGATGACGGCCATGACGATTCCCGCCAGCAGCAGGTCCTGGAGGGAGCCGTAGGTCTCGGGATTGTATCCGCCGATCCAGTCTATCGAGATCGGTATCATCGTAAGCCCGATGGAGCTGATGACGATCCCCGTAATGAGCGGAGGGAAAAATTTTTGCAGGGGCTTGATGAAGCGGCTCAGCACAATCTCGATGAAGGAACCGAAGAAGGTGGCCCCGAAGTACCCGGGCAGCCCGAAGGCCGACCCCACGGCAATTCCGGGCCCGATGAACGTGAAGTCCGTCCCCATGACCATGGGCAACCTGTTCCCGACGGGACCGATCCCGACCGCCTGGATGACGGTCGCCAGGCCGGCCACGAAGAGCGTCGTGCTCACGATGAAGGTGTTGTCCTCCAGGGAGAGGCCGAGGGCATTGTTGACGACGAGCGGGACGGCGACAATACCGGCGAAGGCCGCGAGGATATGCTGGATCGCCAGAGCAATCGACAGGAAAAAGGGCGGCCTGTCGTTGACCCTGTACTTGATCTCCGGATTGCCGCCAGTCTTTTTGGGATTCAGAACTTCTATCTTCGCATCGCCCATGATGGGACCTCCTTTTCTCGTGCAGAAGTGCCGTTTTTAAGCCGCATAAATGTATAAATCAAACATACGAAAACGCAAAAAAAGGAGGAGCCGGGCGCCCGCAAACGGGACCGACCCCTCCACCCGGGGCCTGGGGCCAAAAAAACCTCCCCGCTATTTGACCTTGTTCTCAGCGTCACCTCCGCCGATCCAGGGGTCCTCGCCCTTGTCGCAGGCCTCGATGTACTCGCCCACCGTCATGAGCTTCGTGAAGATGCTGAGGTCGTTCAGGCCGTACTCGTGCATCTCCTGCGTCTTGGAGTGCACCGCATCCGTGAGGGTGATCACTCGATAGGCGCGGGCCAGGGCGTCCGTGGCCGTCGAGCGGACGCAGACGTTCGTCCACACCCCGGTGACGACGACCGTATCGATGTTCTCCTCACGCAGATACAGGTCCAGGTCCGTATGGGCAAAACCGCTGTGGCGCCTCTTGGGGACGATGTACTCGTCGCCCATCGGCTTCAGCTCCTCGATGAAGTCCGAACCCCAGGACCCCGCCACGGCATGGCAGGGCCTCACCCTGAAGTCCGCATCGTGCTTCCTGTGGGCCTCCTGGATATGGACGATCTGGATGTCGTCGCCCTTCCTCCCCCGGATCCAGGTCAGCAGCCTCTGGATATTGGGGACTATTTTCTTCCCGTTGGGGCAGACCAGCGCCCCCTTCTCATGAATGAAGTCGTTCAGCATGTCAATAACCAAAATCGCCTGTCTCGTCATCGCAGAAACCCTCCTGAAATTGTAGTTTGTTACAGCCCTAACAAATGCTCTATGTTGTTTCAATCGTTGTTTCTAAATCACCGTTCCTAAATCATTCCTCCATAAACGAGTCTTGGCAGGAACAAGGAAAGAGACGACCAATACGTGATAATTATCAACGCTATGATACTGATAAGGACAAACGGCATAACTCCCCTGATGATAGCAATCATTTTATTGCCCGTGATCGGCTGGGCTACGAAAAGATTCATCCCAAAAGGAGGAGTAAACATGCCAATCGCAGCATTTGCAACCATGATAACCCCATAATGGACAGGATTTATGCCCAATTTGATGGACAACGGATATAAAAGCGGCACCATGATGATGATGGCGGAAGAACCATCGATAAACATGCCGGCTATCAATAGAATGACATTCGTAAGCAACAAAAATGTCACCCTTGTTACACTGGCGGACGCCAACCAATTCCCAAGTGCCTGAGGAACCTGTCCTACAGTTAGAATCCAACCAAAAGCAGAAGCCGCGGCCAGAAGCATCATCACTTGTGCGGTAGTCTCGGCAGAGTCAATGCAGGTCTTCAGGAGCTTCTTGAAATCCATCTCTTTATAGATAAACATGGACACGAGAATCGCATACACCGCTGAAACTCCAGAAGCCTCTGTAGGGGTAAAGATACCTCCATAAATCCCCCCCATGATAATGACAGGGATACCCAGCGCCCAAGCAGCTTCCTTAGTCGCCTTACCGCGCTCTTTCCATGAGGTCCTTTTGTCCTGCGGAATCTTATTTTTGTAGGCATACCACGCGGAATACCACAGGTAAAAGAGCCCGTAAAGAAGGCCAGCCCCCACACCAGCCATGAACAGAGCCCCAACGGAGACCCCCGTAACAGCGCCGTAGATTATCGCGCTGATGCTGGGAGGGATCAGTAAGGCTACAGAACCGGAAGAAGTGATGAGCCCCGTGGCAAAACCCTCGTGATAACCATTCCTTTTGAGAGCGGGATACATCAGGCCGCCAATAGCCACCACCGTAGCAGGGGAAGAGCCCGATACAGCTCCAAAAAACATGCACGCAACCTCCGTGGAAAAAGCAATCCCCCCTCTGAGGTGTCCAACCCAGACTCGAACCCAGATCAAGATGCGATTGGCGATTCCACCGTTTTTCATGACGTTGGCGCCTAAAATAAAAAAAGGAACCGATATCAAGGAGAATTTGTCAATTCCACCCAGCATTCGCTGCATGATAACCATCAGGTTCATGTTGGAGAAGAAACTGAAGGACATCAATGACGAAAAACTAAGGGCAACAAAAACCGGCGCTGCAAAAAGCAACATCAAAAAAAGGAGTAAAAATAACGTAGCTATCATTCGAGTTTCACCACTTTCTAATTCAGTCGTGAGAGATCGAATGTTTCCATATTTTGAGGCCCTTCCAAGTTGCCCGGCTCTTTAAGAATCCGTACACCCGAAGCGATGAATTGAAGGGCGGAAAGCATAAACCCCAAAGGCATCGAGAAATATACGATAGCCATAGGCATAAGCAGGGCCGGACTCCTCTGTCCGGTATTGCTCACGAGCGCAAACATCTGCCATCCATAAAAAGTGGAGAACAGCATGAAGGCAGCGGAGATAAACTGCCCTGCAGCTAAAACGATCTTTCGTCCAAGAGGCGGCATGAGCTGTGCAAAGATATCGATTCCGACATGAGAACCTCTGCGAGCACAAATACTGCTGCCGATAAAGGTAACCCAGATGATGGCGTAACGAATAGCTTCCTCGGCCCAAGTGGTGGAGCTGTGGAAAACATAACGCAGAAATACATTTACAAACAGTAGCAGCGTAGACCCCAGCAACAGCAAGCCTGTCAGATAACCTTCAAAGCCGAACAATACCGTATCGATTTTGTTCCACACTTTGAATCACGTCTCCTCCGGATTACCTCCCCGCAAAATACCAAGGGCATCCTCACACCATCGATCGAATCGCCCTGGACTTTGCGGGGATATTATAACTATTACCTGCTAACGGTATTTAGCTGCTGTCTCAAGGGCGAGATTCAGCAAATCATCGCCAAACATGCTGCGATATTTGTCATATAAAGGCTGCACCGCATCGATCCAAGGCTGTTTTTCTTCATCACTCAGATAAATGACTTGGGTGCCAAAATCGGTGATATCCTTCAAGTACGCTTTATTAGCCTCTTCCATCAAACCTTTGTGGTACTGAGCTCCATCCAGGCCAGCCTGCCACACCACTTTTTGAAGATCTTCAGGCAAACTGTCGTACCACTTCTTGCTGTAGGCAAGAAAATAAGACAAATAGGCATGCTGTATCTGTATCATATATTTCTGCACTTCAAAGAACTTCATGTCATGAATGGAGATGATGGGGTTTTCATGTCCATCGACAACCCTCTGCTGCAAAGAATTATAAACTTCAGAAAAATCGATGGGCACAGGATTGGCTCCCCAGGCCGAGAAGGTATCCATAACAATAGGAGCCTCCATGGAGCGCATTTTCAACCCCTTCATATCATTGGGGTGACGCAATTCTTTGTTGGCTGTAAGGAAGTGCCAGCCTTCAGCGAAATACTGCACTCCATAGATACCAATGTTAGGCAGACCGGCCTTAGCCATCTCTCCCACCTCGCCCTCCAACATGGCCCACAGAGCTTTTTCGTTGGGAAAGAGATAGGGCATATCGAAGATGTTCATCTTCGGGTCAAAACCGCTGTACTTCGTTGTAGGGACCAAGACGGCTTCTATGGTGCCCATCTGCATAGCTTCGATCATTTCGCGATTGTTGCCCAATTGCTGAGCAGGATAGATCTCAACCGCGATACGTCCTCCAGACTTGGTTTCAATCTCCTTCTTTATCCACTCCGAGGACTTTTGGTAGGGCGAGTTCATCATATGATCATGGGCAAATTTCATCACATATTCAGCGGCAACGGCACTGCAACAACCAACCCCAAAGAAATACACAGCACAGGCCACAAAAATCCCCATTTTTCTCTTATTCATCTCTCCCTGCCTCCTTCATTCTCCTCCGGATATGGATAGGGACTGAACCATCAGCACTTCAAAACTCAGAACTTCAAAACGCGGTCCAGCACCTGGATGCTCTGGCGCGGGATGAACTGCCCGCTGCCGGGCTTGGCGACGATGCCCTTGATGCCGCGGATGTGCGCGTCCACCACCTCGGGATGTTCCCTCCGGTACCCCTTCTTGTACTGGGGGCTCTCCAGGTTGTCGAACTCCTTGAAGAGGTCCGCGTAGTCGCGCTGGATCTCCTCGGGGTACTCGTGCACGAGGCTGCGGAGCTCCGCGTCGCTCAGGCCGGAGAGGGTGCTCTCGACCTTGTCCTCGAAGACGACATGCCCCCGGACGACCGTCTTGGCGACGCGCCCCTTCAGCTTCATCCCCTCCAGGGGGGTGTAGCCGCACATCGAGGCCTCGTTCTTGACGTCGATCGTCCACTCCTTATCCAGGTCGATGATCGTGAAGTCGGCGTCGGAGCCGATATGCATGGCGCCCTTCTTGGGATACAGGCCGTAATGAATCGCCGCGTTTTTGGAGAGCACGTCCACCAGCTTGCTCAGCGTAAGGCGACCCTTGTTGTAGCCCTCCGAAACGAGGATGGGGACCATGGTCTCCACGCCGGGAATCCCGGGGAAGGCCGTCCAGATGTTCATGCCCTCGAAGCGCTTCTCGCTCTCGAGCTCGTAGGGCGCGTGGTCCGTCGCGATGAAGTCCACGCTGCCGTCCACCAGTCCCTGCCAGAGCTCCTCGTTGTCCCGTTTCGTCCTCAGGGGAGGCGCTATTTTGGCGCAGGCCCCGTACTTCGTCATGGACTCCTGATAGTTGAGCGTCAGGTAGTGCGGGCAGGTCTCGCTGGTGCAGTTCAGGCCGCGCATCTTGGCCCCGCGGATCAGCTTCGCGCCGATGCCCGTGCTCATATGGACGATATGCAGCCGGGCCCCCACGGCCTCGGCGAAGGATATGCCCAGCTCGATGGCCACCTTCTCGGCCAGTTCCATCCTGGCCTCGGCCCACGCCGGACCGTCCATCCGGCCCTCCTTCTGGAACTTCTTCACGTAGAAGTCGCACATCGCGAAGTTCTCGGCGTGGATGCCCACCGCCAGCCCCGTCTGGGCCACGGCTCTGAATGCCTCGAGCATCTCGGGGTCGGTGACCCTGGGATAGGTGGGGACCGACGGCGTCATGTAGACCTTGAAGGCCACCGCGCCGTGGTCCGCCTGAGCGGCGACGTTGTCCAGGCGGTCCTCCCTCACGTCCTCCCCCGTGACGCCGCCCCACAGGGCGAAGTCCACCAGGGCCTGGCGCGCAAGCAGACTCCTCTTCAGGTCCATCTGCTTGACGCTCCTGACGGACGGGACCGAGCAGCAGGGCATGTCGATGATGGTGGTGATGCCGCCACGGGCCGCCGCCGCGGAGCCCGTGACGAAGTTCTCCCTGTGGTTGAAGCCCTGATACATAAAATGCGTATGGGAATCGATGCACCCCGGCAGGGTCAGGAACCCCTTCGCGTCGATGACCTCCCTGGCCTCGATACCCTCCGCGCAATCGACAAAACCGGAAATCTTCTCGTCCTTCACCAGAATGTTCGTCAGCGCCGTTCCATCGCCCTGCGGTATCCTGGCATTTTTCACGATCACGTCGTACTTCATGAATAGGAACCTCCTTCCAACTACATTTCAATCAAACCGCCGTTTCAACAAAACCACTGTTTCGACAAAATTACTATCTTATCTTCAAACAAAACTACCGTTTCAACAAAACCGCCGTTTCCGCTCCACCACGAAGCGCCTCGCCCCGAGACGCTTCCCGTCGAATCGGCCCCCGCGGGGCGAACGCCCCCTGTCCCTACTCGCTCTCCAGCAACAGCATGTTGTGTTCCAGCAGCTGATGCTCCTGAAAATCCAGAAGGTGAAGATAGTGGTCCGCGCACTGCAGCAGGACCTTCGTGGGGAACACGCCACTCATCTGGACGCCCTTCACGGAGACCCCGACGCTGGCGGCCTCGGAACGGATCAGCTCCACCACGCGGTAGAGCGGCGTGCTGTCCGTGTCGAACATGTTCATGGAGACGGCCGCCTCCTCGTACCCGTCCGGGGTGAAAGCCACGGCCCTGATGGTGCTGAACCCGCCCGAGGGGCCGCGAACCATCTTCGCAATCCTCTTGGCGACGTCCAGGTCCTTCGTGTTCAGCAGCACGTTGACGGCCACCAGGTTTCTCTCTCCGGCGCTCACAATCGTGGCGCCGCTCTTCTCGGAAAGCAGCCCCTTCCCCAGGTCGGGCGCACGCGACTCCAAGACCGCGGGGTTGCCCTGATTCTCCTCGAGGAGCTTCTTCAGTCCCTCGTACTGCCCCTGGCGGATGAAGGATATCTCCCGCCGTTCCTCGGAGCGCGCGTTGACCCCCGCGAAGAACACGGGCACGCCGTACTTCTCCCACAGCTCCCGACCGATGCGGAACGCGAGCTCCTTGACCTCGTCCAACCCTATATTGCGCAGCGGGAAAAGCGGAATGGTGTCCTGCGCGCCGATGCGGGGGTGTTTCCCCTTCTGCACGCGCATATCGATCAGCTCGTAGGCCTTGCCCGCCATCGCGACCAACGCTCTGGCCAGCGGCTCCGGCTCGCCGATAAGCTCCACGGGAGTACGGTCGAAGTCCGCGTCCGGATAACAATCAATGAAGCGCACGCCGGGAATATTACGAACCTCGTTGACGACGGCATCCACGACCGCCTTGTCCCGACCGGCACTGAAGTTTGGAGCGGAGTGCACATATTGCTTGACTGCCATTCTCTTTCCCCTTCTTCAAAAAAATTTTGAGACTTACGGGGACGAATCCCCCTATGCGAATCGGCTGCAGGACCGGGCCAAGGCCAAAACATCCCGCCCGAAAGACGACAGCAGCCGCAGCGCGCCGAACGTAAGGCACAAAAAAGAAAATCCACCCAAAAACGGAGGAAGAACGGCCCCTATCCCTCTCCGTCCTCAGCGCTGGGGATCGTCCTGACGTACTCCTCCAAGATCCGCGCCGACTGGAGCACCGCCTTTAGGGTGACGTACTCGTCGGCCTGATGGAAGAAGCGCTCGTCCCCGGGGCCGATGACGACGAAGGGGACGCCCAATCTGGGGACGAACACGGAGGCGTCGGTGAAGTAGGTTATTCCCGTCGTCTCCCAGGGAAGCCCCAGCGCCTTGAAGATGCGGACGAAGCGGCGCACCAGGGGAGCATCCTCGTCCATCCCCAGAGCCGGACGGTCCAGGTAGGGCGTTATCTCCAGGACCAGGGGCGGGTACT
>NZ_CAUUWA010000065.1 GCF_963548695.1 uncultured Fretibacterium sp. | reverse complement strand
AAACAGGCAAGCTGGGGTACCACCGGGGGGCTTCATGGATTAAATCAGCATTTCCCAAGGGATGCTGCGACGCCGAACCCGAATAGGGCGGAGGACCGTCGAGGTCCCTTTGCCGAATTCAGTCATCGGTTTCAACCGTCGGATTCAACGGGGCCCGTAAGGGACGACGAGCGATTGTGACATTTGGGAGGTACCGACTCATATGAAATACGCACTGTGTTTTCCCGGACAGGGGGCTCAGGAGGTGGGGATGGGCAAGGCCCTCTACGAGGCCTTCCCCTCGGCCAGGGCCGTCTTCGACGAGGCCGACGACGCTCTGTCCCAGCATCTTACGAGGCTGATCTTCGAGGGGCCGGACGAGACCCTCAAGCTCACGGCCAACACGCAGCCCGCCATCATGACGACGAGCGTCGCCGCGCTCCGGGCCCTGGAGAACGAGCTGGATGTGAAGCCCTCCCCCGCCTGCGGGGCCGGGCACAGCCTGGGCGAGTACACGGCCCTGGTGGCCTCGGGCGTCCTGGCGTTCCGCGACGCGGTGGATCTGGTGAACAAGCGGGGCCGCTGGATGCAGGAGTCCGCGCCGGAGGGCGTTGGGGCGATGGCCGCGGTCATGGGGCTGGAGCCCGCCGATGTCATCGCGGTGTGCCGGGAGGTCGCTCCCAACGAGGAGTGCCAGGCGGCCAACTTCAACTCGCCGGGGCAGGTGGTCATCTCGGGCATCGCGGAGTACGTCGACAGGGCGGTTGCCGCCGCCAAGGCCCGCGGGGCCCGCAAGGCCGTGATGCTGAACGTCAGCGCCCCGTTCCACAGCCGCCTGATGATGCCGGCGGCCGAGAAGCTCAAGGCCCAGTTCGAGACGTACGCATGGTCCGATCCGGGCTGGCCGATCGTGGCCAACGTGAGCGCGAGGCCCGTGTCGACGGTTGCCGACATCAAGGCGGCGCTCTATGCGCAGACCTTCAGCCCCGTGCTGTGGTCGGATTCGGTGGCCTTCATGGCCGACGACGGCGTGGACACGTTCCTGGAGTTGGGACCCGGCGAGGTGCTCTGCGGCCTGAACAAGAGGGTTCGCAAGGGGCTGAACCTGATGGCTGCCGGGACGCCCGAGACGCTGGAGGCCATGGCTGCGGCCCTGAGGTCCGCCTGATGGCGCGCCGTCTGGCCCTGGTCACGGGGGGCTCGCGCGGGATTGGCCGCGCCATCGCCCTGACCCTGGGCAAAAACGGGTGCGACGTCGCGGTGAACTACAACGCCAGTGCGGAGGCCGCGGAGGCGCTCTGCGGCGAACTGGCGGCGCTGGGTGCACGAGCCTCGGCCTTCAGGGCCGACGTCTCGGACCGTACCCAGGTCGAGGCCCTGTTCAAGGCCGTCGAGGCCGGAATGGGCCCGGTCGAGATCCTCGTCAACAACGCGGGGATCACGCGCGACAACCTGCTGATGCGCATGAGATACGAGGAGTGGGACGCCGTGCTGGCGGCCAACCTGAGCTCCGCGTTCTACTGCACGAAGGAGGCCATTCGGGGCATGGCGAAGGCCCGATGGGGGCGCATCGTCAACATCGCCTCGGTCGTGGGACTGGTCGGCAACGCCGGGCAGGCCAACTACAGCGCGTCCAAGGCGGGGCTGATAGGATTTTCCAAGTCCGTGGCGCGGGAGTACGCCGCGCGCGGCGTGACGGTCAACGTCGTGGCTCCGGGATTCATCGGAACCGATATGACCGGCGTGCTTAAGGAGCAGGTCAAGGAGGCGATCCTGGGGCAGATCCCCCTGGGACGCATGGGGTCGCCCGAGGACGTGGCGCGGGCTGTAGCCTTTTTTGCCTCCGAGGAGAGTTCCTACGTCACCGGCCAGGTCCTGGCGGTTGACGGCGGGATGACGATGTGTTAAGGATATATTGCTGGAGGGAGGTGAGGAACAATGAAGAAGGAGGAGGTCCTTTCCAGGCTGAAGGAGATCATCACGGAGCGTCTTGACGTCGAGGAGGATCAGATCGTGCCGGAGGCGACGTTCGTGGAGGATCTGGGCGCCGATTCCCTGGATATCGTGGAGCTGATCATGGGCATTGAGGAGGAGTTCGACATCGAGATCCCCGACGAGGACGCCGAGAAGCTCACCTCGGTGGGCGAGGCGCTGAGCTACACGCTGGGCAAGATCGGGGTCGACGAGTAACGCCGCTGTTCGAGGGGGGGGAGGAACGCCTTCCCCCCGTCATTGAATCTGCGGACCGAGACGGCTGTCGAATGATTTGGAAGAGTTGGAAGAATATGAGACCTGCGGCCCGCCTCCTCTCGTGCGGCGGGCGTTATCGTATAGAACGGCACGGCCAGGGAGTGAAACGAAGATGAGAAGAGTGGTCGTTACGGGCCTTGGGCCCATAAGCCCCATCGCCACGGGAAAGGACGCCTACTGGAGGGCGCTCCGGGAGGGAAGGAACGGGGTCGGCCCCATCACGACGTTCGAGCTGGGGGACTGCCCCGTGACGTTCGGCGCCGAGATCAAGGACTTCGACCCGACGCGGTGGATGGACGGCAAGGAGGCCAAGCGCTCCGACCGGGCTATCCAGTTTGCGGTGGCCGCCTCGAAGCTGGCGGTGGAGGACGCGAAGCTGGACACCAAAAGCATGGACCCCTATCGTCTCGGGGTTTACATCGGAACGGGGCAGGGCGGCATCGAGACCTCGTTCAACAACTTCAAGACGATGATGGAGAAGGGCTCCCGCCGGGTCAGCCCGTACTTCATCCCGATGATGATCAGCAACATGTCGACGGCCTACGTGGCCATCGTGCACGGGGCCAAGGGGCCGAACCTCTGCATCGTGACGGCCTGCGCGACCTCGCTGCACAGCCTGGGCGAGGCCTATCATACGATCGTCCGCGACGACGCGGACGTCATTCTGGCGGGCGGCGCCGAGGCCGCGCTGCGTGCCATCAGCATCGCGGGCTTTGCCTCCATGAAGGCGCTGTCCACCCGTATGGACTCCCCCGAGACGGCCAGCCGTCCCTTCGACAAGGACCGCGACGGGTTCGTCATGGGCGAGGGGGCCGGGGTGCTGGTCCTCGAGGAGCTGGAGCACGCAAGGGCCCGGGGCGCGCATATCTACGGGGAGTTCGTGGGGTACGGCACGTCCTGCGACGCCGGCCACATCACGGCGCCGGACCCCGAGGCCGAGGGCGCCCTCCACGCCACGAGACACGCCATGAGGATGGCCGGCTGGTCCCCCGAGCAGGTGGACTACATCAACGCCCACGGGACCTCCACCGGACTGAACGACAAGATGGAGTCCCTTATGGTGCGCAAGGTCTTCGGAGAGCGGGCGAAGGACGTCGTCGTCACCTCCACGAAGTCCATGATCGGGCATTGCCTGGGCGCGGCCGGGGCGCTCGAGACCATCGCCTCCTTCCAGGCCATCGAGCAGGGCTATATCCATCCCACCCTGAACTACACCACCCCCGATCCCGAGTGTGACATCACCCTCTCGACGGGCCGGGGCGTGGAGAAAAAGGTGGACCGGTTGTTGGTGAACAGCTTTGGGTTTGGTGGGCACAACGGGGTCCTCGCCTTTCAGCGTTTCGTTTGAGCCGTACCTCCGTCAGGGGGACGCCGCCCGGCTCGCCCGGCGAGACCTGGACGGGCTCCAGGAGGCGCTGGGTTACCGCTTCAAGGACGGAGGGCTTCTGGAGGAGGCCCTCTGTCATTCCTCGTTCGCCAACGAACACGGCCTGTTGCTCAGCAACGAGCGCCTGGAGTTCCTGGGGGACTCCGTCCTGAGCTTCCTCGTCGCGCGCATCCTGTTCGAGCGGCGCCCGGACGCGACCGAGGGCGAGCTCTCGCAGATGCGTTCCGCGCTGGTCTGCAGGTCCTCCCTCTGCCGCAGGGCTGAGTCCCTGAACCTCGCGGGGGCCCTTCTCCGCGGCCGGTCCATGCGGAATCGGGACCTCCCGCCCTCCCTCTGCGAGGACGCCCTGGAGGCCCTGATCGGGGCCGTCTGTCTGGACGGCGGCGTCCTGGAGGCGGAGCGCGTGGTGCGCCGCCTGTTTTTCGGCGGTCCGGACGCCGCCGGGGAGGACGGCGCAGAGCTGGACGCCAAGTCCCGCCTCCAGATCCTGCTGCAGGCGCGGGACCTTGGGATCCCGCACTACGAGGTCGTCTCGGTCTCCGGCCCGTCCCATTCCCCTCGTTTCCAGGTCCGGCTTCGGGTGGGGAACGCCGATCGCGTCGGGGTCGGGACGAGCCGCAGGGAGGCGGAGGAGCTGGTCGCCGGGCTGGTCCTGCAGGACCTCGAGGCAGAGGAAAACGAGGCGAAGGAAAACGAGACGGCGGAAAGCGAAGCCGGGGGGGCTCCTTCGTGAGAGGGCTGAGGCTTCTCCTCCTGTTCTCCTTTCTCCTTACCCTGCCGTTCCGCGCGGGGGCAGAGGCGCTGGATGTCGTCGTGACCCTGCCCTGGCTGGCCCTGCTGACCTCCTTCATCGGCGGCCCGAACGTCGCGGTCGTGCCGCTCCTGGAATGGAACCCGAACGGGGACGCCGTGCCGGCCGCGCGGGGGAGGACGCTTCGTTCCCTGAGCAGGGACGCCCGGGTCATGGCGCTCGATTCCGACGACGCCCACCGTGTCCGGCTGGACGCCGGCAAGTTTTCCAATTTCAGGGCGCTGTACCTGCCGTTTCCCATCGAGACGCCGCAGATCGACGCCGCGCTCTCGGACCCGTCGGTGCTTCCCTTCGTCGCCCAGCGCGTGCTGACGGTGCTTGCGGACTGGGACCCCGCGAACTACCCCTATTATCAGCGCCGTCTGGCGGAGTTCCAGGCGCGGCTCTCCGGATCCGTGCTCGCTGGGCGACAGATCCTGCGGGACATCCCCGTGTACGACCTGACGGGGTACAGCGGGGCCCTTCTCGAGGCCGCGGGCTGCCGGATCGAGCGTCCCGCCTCCGCCGACTGGGCCGCGTGGAGCAAGGGGAAGGAACAGGAACTCCTGATCCAGGAGCTCGACAGTAAGAAGGAGGGGAAGGTGACGACCGTCATGGACGGAGGAACGCCCAAGGCGCTGCGACGTCTCCTGGAGTCCCGTCCGGAGGTCTTCTCGTTCGGACGCCCTCCTCTGTCGCAGGACTACCCCGCCTTTCTGCACGATCAGTACATCTCCCTTTGGCTCAAGAGCACGACGAAGCCCCTTCCCCAGCCGGCCAGGCCGCGGCGATGACGATGGGGAAGGGCCGATTCGGAGCGGAGAAATGAAGATGGACGGAGGGATCATTCGCTGCCCGTGGGCGGATCGAAGCCCGCTGGAGCGTGCGTATCACGACCGGGTGTGGGGCGTTCCGCTGCACGACGAGCAGGGCCTCTTCGGGATGCTCTGCCTGGAGGGGATGCAGGCCGGGCTGAGCTGGTCCACCATCCTGCGCAAGATGGGGGCGCTCCGGACGGCGTTCGACGACTTCGACCCCCTGATCGTGGCCGAATACGACGAGCGGAAAATTGCCGAGCTCATGGAGACGGAGGGCATCATCCGGAACCGGCTGAAGATCCGGATGATGGTCCGGAACGCGAGGGCCTACTTGAGGCTGCGGGAGGAGCACGGGACGCTGGACGACTTCCTGTGGCGCTACGTGGACTTCACGCCCCTGGTCAACGCGTGGTGCGAGGCGGGCGAGATTCCGGCCCGGACCCCTCTGTCCGAGCGCATCAGCCGGGATTTGAATCGCCTGGGGTTCGGCTTCGTCGGCCCGACGATCGTCTACGCCTTCATGCAGGCGACGGGCATGGTGAACGATCACCTGGTCTCCTGCGCGTTCCGAAGGGTTGAGGAGTGAGACCAATTCGCGTTAAAAGAAATCCATATCGACCCTCTCCGTAGGCTTCATGTAGGTACTCTCCTGTTCTGCAGGTGGAACTGCAAACTTCTTGTTGTGTTTTGCAAGGAGCCTGGACAGAACTTTATGGAGTCCCTGGAGAGTATGGTGATCCTTTAGTTGGGGACTACTATATGACTTATGAATCGCGATGGAGACTGTTTCTTATCATCGCCCCACGGCATCCTTTTTATCTGTGGGTAGGACAAGTAGCAAAGTCGCTTCGCTCTTGTGACCGCAACATACATATTGTTCTTTTCCTGCGTGAGGGCATCCCCTCCGCTTTTCACAGCGCGATAGTCGGGAAACGTCCCTTCGGATAGTCCGATGATAAATACAACCTCGAACTCCAAACCCTTTGACATGTGGGCGGTAAGTAGAGCAACACCTGTCTCTGCGTCAATTTCCTGTGTCTTGCCAAGTGATATTGCATTGCGGAATGAAATTAACGTCCTGTTTTCCCTTGCAACATGTCTTTTGAATCGACCCCAGTGTTTTTGCCATTCGTCAATGTCTTTTTCAAGCAGGTATCTATCGTCATCTTCCAAGTCGGTCGGTGAGTTCTCTCTAAGGGATGCAAGCACTTTGTCGAAATCAAGATTACCATCCACCGTTATAGAAGTAAGAGCAGAGTTCATCCAATCATATTTACTACCAGACAGGAGTTGTCCGATTAGCGTCTTCGTATCAGAACAATCGGCATCAATAGACAAATCTTTTGACACCAGCTTGCAGAGCATCTGTCTATGGTACACATCCATCGGATTCATCAATAGGCGTAACATCAGGTCAAACGCTTCCAAGTAGTCGGTCTCGCAAGTAATGCCTGATTGTGTTTTCTTATAAAAGAACGGTATTGTGCCGTCAGAGAACTCGCTCTCAATCTGGGCAAAGACATATTTATTCCTGGCGATAACTGCGAAGTTGTCGTGGCTTAAAGGATCCTCAATGTCCTTATGGCCGAGAAATATGAGTTCTTCAATTTTGTTTCGTACAGCCTTTGCCTCTACCGCTTCATTTTCATAGGCAACGGCTTTAAGCTCGCCATCGAAGACGTATTTTGATACGTCTTCCGTTTCCGTGTTCCTCATCAGGGATCTGGAAAATTGGACTATTTGTTTTGCGGAACGAAAATTTTCATCCAGAGTATAGATGGTAGGCTGAAAATCTCTTACGAACAGCTCTGACATATACTTACTGCTCGAACCGTTGAATGCGTAGATGGATTGGTTCTCATCCCCCACCATCATAATGTTATTGAACTCGACGCCGCAAAGAGCTTGTATAACGCGGTATTGGGCGTTGTTCAAGTTTTGTGATTCGTCAATGCAAACATAGCGATAAACGGACGTATAGAGTTTTGCTACATCAAGATTTTCTGCCAGTATTCGATAAGCAAAGAATAGGATGTCATCAAAATCCATCGCATTCTGATTCCGAAGTACATCATTGTATTTCTGATAGATTGTCGGGTACGGCTCTTTTATAATGCATGATTCAGGAGATATTAAAGAACGCTTCTGCTTTGAAATAAATGTCAATAATTCTGCGAGAAGAGTATCTGGGTCCTGCTCCCGCTGCGAAAGTATCCCGAACTCTGCTTTATCAGAAATCACACTTCGCAGAATTGCAGTCCGGTCATTATCGTTCTCGAACAATGAAATATCAGGGCGCAGCCCAATTAAGTAGCCTCTGGACTGGATAATATCCAAGCAGAAAGAATGAATCGTGCCAATCGTGACACGTTCGATGGCTTCACCGACTTCTTTATCGGTTTCAAGTCTTGAACGCATTTCATCTGCCGCCAAGTTACTAAAAGTTAAAGCCAAGACTTTGCTACGTTTTTTCACATTCAACAGATGCTTGACGCGTTCGGTAAGCACTCTCGTCTTGCCACTGCCCGGCCCCGCTTTCACAAGCAATGCCCCGTCAATGTGTTCAACGATTTGTTGTTGCTTTGCTGAGAGGTTCATGCTTCATCCTCCAGAATGTGAGCTTTGATTGCTCCGATTCTACCCTCAAGAGCAGATAACAATTCCTTTACTTTTGACGGTATGCGCTTATTCTCATCTGCTTGCCCCACTAGCTTTTTTGCGACAGGAAGAGCGTATTCAGTCTTATGTTCGTGGCACAAATCAACCAGAGCGTCCTGGCGACCGCCTTCTTTGGTGTAGTCTCGATATCCACCGCCTTTTCGTTTCTTCCCTTTCATTCGGTTAATATATGAATCGAGATACTCTGTATCACCCTCGTGTTCGCATATAACCTCGATAATTAAATCCGAATACCCCTCATGGATAAGATATTTCTCATAATCATCGCCGTTTTCCAAAATGAAGACGTTTTTGAGCGTAGCGTAGTCTTTATCGAAAACCTGCCTGATTGCCGAACTGACAGCTGAAATAGCTTCTGCCTCTCCATCGCTGAAAATAAACCAAGGGATATCGAAGTTCCTAATCAGCGACAAGAACGGTTTATAGTTATCTTTCCCGCCGATATTGACGATGCTTACACCGAGAGAATAAGGAGCACAACCGAAATACTTGACAAAATAGACAGGTAGAGCCAGTTCTTCTGTAATGCCCTCACAAAGAATTACCGCAGATGAGAAGAGTAGGTCTGCACGCGTATTTATAACTTCTCTAAATATCTTCTCCTTATCCTCTTTGGCACCAGAAGGTGAATAGCGCATTGCTGATGTCTTGCCATCGTGCTTGCTAAAATATATTGTGTCAGTTAATGATGCCTGCGCTATTATGCTCGGAGAGTGAGTGCTGACAATCTTTTGTCCCTCGAAATGCGAGATTTGCTCAAATAACTGCCGCTGCGCTTGAGGGTGCAAGTGCGCTTCGGGTTCTTCCATCGTGAGCATGATGAACTGTTCGGCTTCATCATCGTCTTTCAGTTTTTGATTTTGATTCTCTACAAAAGCGGATAGTGTGAGGAACGAAATCCAACTGCGTGTCCCGTAGCCATGTTGTGCAATCGGGAAAGACGCAGCTTTGCCGTCCTGCATCACAATATCCATGCCTTTGTTAAGGTCGGTGATTTTTCGTGCAAGCGGTTCTATCTCTATGCTGCTACTTGCTGCTCCAATAGTTTGTCCAATAGCCGAAATCCGCTCTTTCGTCTGATGTAAGGAGGGAATGCTCTCAATTATTTTCGTGTTGGCAGCGTTAAGCTGTTCTTCAATCTCGTTTATCGTCTCTTCTGTCAAAGCATAACCCGACGTGACCCTACCAAAGTATGATTTCCTGTTCCGCAAGTCTTGAACAATATCCCTATTTGCGTCCATATAAAATGATTGCAGATATGTCCGCATATCATCGTTGAAAACCGTTCTCTTGGTCTCGATTGTAGCATCGCCGATGCTGTCGCCCCATTGTCTGATGCAGTGGCGGCTCAAACTGTACATATCTCTTATCGGGTCATACTTTATCTCTGTACGGATGCCCACAAAATTGCCCTCGGGGCTTGTCGTAATCCAAGAATCAGTGAATACGCTTGTCCAAAACTCGGAGAATTCCTTACAGACCTGTACAGCATTGACTGTAGGCCGCAAAAGGATGTCTATAACCGCAGTTTTTGTGCGCTTTAATCGCTCATCTTGCGCGATAAAAATATCCTCCTCTGAAATATCGGAGGCTCCCGATATAGAAAGAGTGACGGCTTTCAGAAAATTAGTTTTCCCCGTATTGTTCTGCCCAATAAGCAGGTTAAACAAACCCAAATCCAGAGAAAGCGATTCTATGGAGCGGTAATTGCTGATACGAACTTTTTTAAGTATGATTCCCAAACTCTACACCCTCCCTGTGCTCAAATTTATGTACATCATCAGCTTCTCGTCTTCGTTGATGACAGCCTCTGGCAAACATTCGGCGGTGTCCACGATGAGCTGATAGTTCTTCTCCCTCTACAGTTTGGCAAATCCGGCGCGAATGGCTTCCGTGCGGAATAGTTCGTTGAGGCCCCTTTTAGAAAATCAGCGTGAATATCAAGGCGGTTTCTATCGGCCTCAAGGCTGCTGGACTCGATATACCGCGGCTTTCCCAGACCGAGCACGATTTCAAACACTTGAATGTCTTTCATGATGTCATTACTATATTAGTATATCACTTCTGATAATTTTGAACCCGGCTTTACCCAAATGCAATAACGAGGCCCCTGGAAATCTTTTGTACATTTGGGGTGTGTATCGCTTGCGCCTTCCTTTGTACACTTATCTTTCAGGGTGCTTCAAAAGCGGAGGGTAACCCTCTGGCCTGGTGCTAAAATAAACGAAACCGAGGCAGTCCGGTGAGTTGGGATATGTCTTCCTTGATCTCGAGAGGGGAATTGAGCGTGAACACCAAAAACTTGTCTTACGGGCGGCAGTGGATTGACGACGACGACATCGCGGAGGTCGTCAAGGTGCTGAAGGGCGACTGGCTCACCCAGGGCCCGACCGTAGCGGCGTTCGAGAGGTCCCTGGCCGATTACGTCGGCGTGAAGCACGCGGTGACGTTCGTCAACGGGACGTCGGCGCTCCACGGGGCCATGGCCGCGGCGGGGCTGGGGCCCGGCGACCGGCTGCTGACCACGCCCATGACCTTCGCGGCGACGTCGAACTCCGCGCTCTACGTGGGGGCCGAGCCCGTCTTTGCGGACATCGATCCGAGCACCCTCTGCCTCGACCCCGCCAAGGCGGAGGCGAAGCTGAGCCGGGTCCGGGCTATCGCGCCCGTCAGCTTCGGCGGATATCCGTTCGCCATGGAGCCGTTCAGAAGGCTGGCGTCCGAGCACGGGCTGGTCCTCATCGAGGACGCCTGCCACGCGCTGGGCGGCGACCGGGACGGGCACAAAATCGGCTTCGACGCTGATATGACCGTCCTGAGCTTCCATCCCGTGAAGCACATCACGACCGCCGAGGGCGGGGCCGTCCTGACTCGAAGCGATGAATACGCTCACGCGCTCCGGCTGTTCCGCAGCCACGGCATCACGAGAGACCCCGAGGACTTCGAGGAGGCCCCCGAGGGGCCATGGCACTGCGAGATGCAGACACTGGGGTGGAACTACCGGCTTACAGACCTGAACTGCGCCCTGGGGCTCGGCCAGATGCGCCGCCTGGATGCCTTCGTGAGACGCCGCCGGGAGATCGCCGCGCTCTACCGGGAGCTGCTGGCGGACGTCCGGGGACTGACCCTGCCCCCCGCGCACGAGGGACACGCCTACCACCTGTTTCCCATCCAGGTGGACGCGGAGGCGCGCGGGCCCCTTTTCGCACACCTCGCGGAGAACGGCATCAGACTCCAAGTGCACTATTCGCCCGTCCCCCTGCATCCGTACTACAAAAAACGGTTCGGCTACCGGTGGGGCGACTTTCCCGAGGCCGAGCGCTACTATCGGGGCGCAATCTCCCTGCCGATGTTCCCGCTTCTCGAGGACTCGGATGTGAAGCGGGTTGCGGACTGCATCAAAGCGTTCCTGAGCCGGGCCTCCCAGCGGCGGTAGAAGGGCAGGGCGGGCCCCCTGCGCCGCTACAGCCGCGCGCTCTGGCTCAGGGCCCTCCGCCCTTCGTTCCTCCGGGCCCGTCCCTTGAGTTTCTCGAGCTCCTCGGCCAGCTGTCTTCGTTCCTCGGCAGGGACGCCCATGCTGCCGAGGAGCGCGTTCAGCCGGTCCTCCAGCTGGGTTACCTCCATGGAGGAGGGGGGCATCGTGCGCCCAATCCGCTTGAGACCGTTCAACGCCTCCTCCGCGACGAAGAGGGCCAGCCCCGCCGCGGGGCTGCCCTCGGGCTCCGCCGGCATCTCCTCGGGGGGCTCCTCCTCGCGCCGGCCGCGTTCCCTCTGCGAGAAGAACAGGAAGGCCCCCGCCAGAAGCAGGAACGCCCCCCCGGCCGACAGGCGGTCGAGGTAGAAAAGATGCCCCGCCTCGATGCCGCAGAACATCCCCGCCGCAAACAGAATCCATCGCTTTGTCCCTTCCCACGCCATCGCCGTCACCTCACTCCGACCTCGACGGGCAGATCCATGCGGATGTGCAAATAACCCCAATAACCCCAATAACCCCAATAACCGTTATGCGTCATGAAGTTCTGCCGTCTCCGTCGTTCCCTTTTCCGGGCAGTTCCCTTTTCCAGACAGGAAGCGTCTGCCCACTCCGAAGCCCGGCGCGATGCGAGGGCTCAGCCCGTAGTACCCGTCCCCCGGCATGAAGACCACCGAGTCCAGCCTGCCCGAATCCGGGCGGCCCCGGCCGTCGAGCGTCGACTCCTCGGCCATGCAGGAAACGATCTGCCCCACGAACAGGTCGTGCGACCCGACGGTGAACGTGTGAACCAGCCGGCATTCGAAGCAAAGGGGAAATTCGGCGACCAGGGGGAGCCCCAGCTCCGGGCCAGACTCCAGAGTCAGACCAGCGAGGGCGAACTTGTCGTATTTGCGGCCCGACACGATACCGCAGAAATCCGTCTCGTCCACGTGACGTTTCGATGGGACGCAGACGCTGAACGCCCTTCGCTCGGTGATGGCCGCGTGGCTGTAGCGGTCCGGACGGACCGATATCTGGATGGCGGGCGGCTCCGAACAGCAGACGCCCACCCAGGCCAACGTGACGAGGTTTGGCCGCCCCGCCGCGTCCGTCGTCCCGGCCAGGACGACAGGCGTGGGAAAGCCGGCCGTTATCGGACCAATGTTTTTCTTCATCATCCTACCTCCGTAAGGGTAACGCAAGTGCTTCGGGGAAGGCGCCCCCGAACCCCGACTATTTCGAGCTCAACAGGCCCTCCGTGATGGCCGCGACGGCCCGGACCCCCTGGATGATGCTGCGCTCGTCCAGGTCGAACCTGCCGTTGTGGTGCGGCGCGGTGATGTCCGAGCCCAGCGCCATGTACGTGGCCCGGCCGCCCTGCTCCTGGACGCGGCGCATCATCCACGTCGCGTCCTCGCTGCCCCCGGCCCGGACGGTATCGACGACCTCTCGGAAACAGTTCAGGGCCAGGACCGACTCCTTGGCCCTCGCGACGAGCTCCTCGCCCCCCGAGGCCGTGGTGCCGGCCCCGGCCTTCACCAGCTCGACCGTCGTGCCGTA
>NZ_CAUUWA010000064.1 GCF_963548695.1 uncultured Fretibacterium sp. | reverse complement strand
CGACACGGCGAGCGGAAGTTCCGGCTTCACGGGGGTGACGAAGGAGCTTCCGGCGGCCGACGCCGGCACATCGACAATCAAGGTCGAAGGATAGTAGCTTATCTGTCCGCTTTCCTTCGCCCCCGCCATTGATCCAAAACAGTTATAGCCTGCATTTCTCAGAGTGAAATCGAAAATCCCGTTTTCGTCGGTGAGCGCAATTTCCTTAGTGTTTTCGGGGCTTCCCAGCTTTCCATCGGGCCTCCTGGGCCTGACTACCGGAGATTTCTCGTCAGCCCATTCAATTCTGGCTCCAGGCTTGGGTTTGCCCTTGAAAAACAGCTGAAAGGCCACCGTCTTTCCGGGTACAAAGTCAGAGACCTCGCTCAAAGGAACGATTTCAAGTACACTGTCGCCCCCGACGCGCTTCGTGGAACGCCCATCCTTTTTGGCATTGAGTATCTGCTTGGCATACCCCCGCATGGACCACTTGTAATAGGGAAAGACTATCCTTGCATCAAGGACAACCGTTCCCTCTTTTTCCAATATGGCCTTTGACTCGGTGTAATCCTGCTTTTTCCTGATGATCTCCTTGTCTCCTGACTTGACCTTCACATCGATGGAATGGGGCTTGAAATCCGGGAACACCGTTTCCGTTTCATCTTTATAGAGGAAACGGACAAAAAGTACATCAGCACTCACCCTGTAATAATCCGGGTATAAAAATGCCTCTGTGTTGGTCAGTTTGGCTGTGTACTCGCTGCCTACAGGAACCTGATGGATCTTCAGGTCGGGAACGATGGTGAACGTATGCGCCTCGGCCGATACCACGCACAACAGGGAGAAAAACATCACGAAAATAGCTGTCGATACAAATATTCTGCGATTAAACATAAACCAATCACTCCTCCTTACACGTTAAGATTTGGAAATAAAAAGCCGCTACTGACCACTAAAATAAAAAGATTCGCACCCGGCTCAAAATCCCCCTTCCAAAAGTAATATTAGCAGTTAGCTTTACAATACTTTTTAAGTTTATAGCAAAAGTTTTTTCCGTCAAGTTTATGTCAAGCTCAATCGAGTTGAGAAGAGGCCATGGACAAGGTCCTGCCCGTGCGATTCCGTTTTAGATACTTTTGTTTCCTAGACAAAAAAAAATAATCTTCAATATCGTTTTTGGCGTAAAAGTGCTATAATACGGACCTGTAGAGTGGTTGTCCTGCGGGGAGGTTGGTCGTGGAATTGGGGTCGAGGAAATTCTATGTGAATTTTTGTTGTTCTTGGATTTATATCTAAAGAATGAGAGGATGAGCGCTATGGGAAAGTGGAGTGACGGTTTAAGACGAGCTGTTGCCCTTGCCGTATGGGCCGTTTTGGGGGTATGTCTTCTTGCGGGCACCTCGGGGGCGGAGGAGAAGTTGTCGGGCGTCGGGCATCTGAAGGATCAGAAGCTGGCGGCACAGCGCGGTACGGTCGGGCAGTACCTGGCCGAGGACCTGCTGGGGGAAGGTCATAAGGAGCTTCTGACCACCTACGAGAAGTACGTGGACGCGATCGCGGCGCTCCAGCAGGGCAAGGTGCGTGCGGTGATCATGGACGAGGCCCCGGCGCAGCGCTTTCTGAAGAGCATGGAGAACCTCGCCGTCATGCAGGAGCCCCTTTCCGAGGAGAGCTATGCCATTGGCTTCAAGAAGGGGAACACGGAGCTCCGCGATCAGGTCAATGCCGCTCTGTCGGCCATGAAGGCGGACGGGACCCTGGCGGCGATCAAGGAGAAGTACAACGGCGACGCCGCGGTCAAGCCCGAGGACATCGACCTGAACAAGGGGGCCGAGGGCGGAAAACTGGTCATGGGGACGGAGGCCGGTTTCGCACCCTACGAGCTCAAGGTGGGCAACGGTTATATCGGCATCGACATCGAGATGGCGGCCGGAATAGCCAAGCGCCTGAACAGAGAGCTCGTCGTCGAGAACATGAATTTCGACGCGCTGCCGATGGCCGTGGCCTCCGGGAAGGTCGATATGATCTGTGCGGGGATCACTGTGACCGAGGACCGCAGGAAGAACATGGACTTCTCCGACAACTATGTCGAGGGAGCGAAGCAGGTGGCCGTGGTCCGGGCGGACGACTGCGAGGCGCCGGTCGGAAAATGACGGGAGGGCGGATCCTGGGGGAGGAGGGCGCGTCCCGATGACGTCCGCCTCCTCCCCGGAAACGAATGGGAATGGATCGTCCCGCGGATGGAGCAGGCCCGGACGTGGCAACGCCGGACTCCTCGTCTGCGGGGCGCTCCTCGTCATTTTGCTGGCACGCGGCGGTTTCTTCTCTCCCGCCGCGTGGGTAGGGTTTGGGGAGAAGTTTCACCAGAACTTCATCCTGGACGGGCGCTACAGGATGCTGATCGACGGTCTGAAGGCCACGTTGATCATGACCTCCTTCGCGACCGTGATCGGCCTTTTTCTGGGCCTGCTGATCAGCGTGATCCGGGTCGCTCATCGGGGAGGGGCCCGGATCGGCCTGCTGAACGCCCTGGCCAATCTCTACATCGCCGTGATGCGCGGGACCCCGGTCATGGTTCAGCTCCTGATCTGGAACTTCTCCATATTCGCTGCGGTGCGCGACATCAACACACTTCATGTAGCCATCCTGGCCTTCGGCCTCAATTCCGGGGCCTACGTCGCGGAGATCTTTCGCGGGGGAATCGAGGCCGTCGACCCCGGCCAGATGGAGGCGGCCCGCTCCCTGGGGCTGCCCTACCGGATCGCGATGCTGCGCGTCGTCCTGCCCCAGGCCTTCCGAAACGTCGTCCCCATGCTGTTCAACGAGTTCATCACGCTGCTGAAGGAGACATCGGTGGCCGGCTACATCGGCATCGACGACCTGACACGCGCCGGACAGAACATCCAGGCCCTGACGCTGGAGCATTCCCAGCCCCTGGTGATGGTGGCCCTGATCTATCTGGCCATGGTACTGGTCCTGACGGAGCTGGTCCGCAGGCTGGAGAGGTGGCTGCACCGCAGCCGGAGGGCATGATGATTGAAGAACATGCGGCTGAGGAGCGTTCGCTCGATTGCGGCGAGCCCTTGCTTGAGGTTCACGGCCTGTGCAAGGAGTTCGGGGGCGTCCCCGTACTGGACGGCATCGACGCCACGGTGGCGAAGGGGGAACGACTGGCGGTCATCGGTCCTTCGGGCTCCGGGAAGAGCACCTTCCTGCGCTGCCTGAATCGGATGGAGGAGCCGAGCGCCGGAACGATCCTCTTCCGGGGGGAGTCCGTCACGGCCCCGAACTGCGACATCGATCGGGTCCGCCGACGTATGGGCATGGTCTTCCAGCACTTCAACCTCTTCCCGCATCTGACCGTGCGCCGCAACATAACCCTGTCGCCGGTCTCGCTGGGACTGGCCGGCGTGAAGGAGGCCGACGCCCTTGCTGAGAAGCTCCTGCGGCGCGTCGGCCTGGAGGACAAGATCGACGAGTGGCCCGAACGCCTTTCGGGGGGCCAGAAGCAGCGTGTCGCGATTGCCCGGGCCCTTGCGATGGACCCGGAGGTTCTGCTCTTCGACGAGCCGACCTCCGCGCTCGACCCCGAGATGATCGGAGAGGTGCTTGAGGTCATGAAGGAGTTGGCCGGGGATGGCATGACGATGCTGCTGGTCACGCACGAGATGGGGTTTGCGCGTGAGTTCGCCGACCGTGTGTTCTTTATGGACCAAGGGCGCATCGCGGAGGAGGGGCCGCCCGACGAGGTCTTCGACCGACCGCGCAAGCCGCGGACGGCGGAGTTTCTGTCGAAGGTACTGCGAAGGTAAATTTGTTTTCTGCTGCCATCGTTTACGGCTATCGCTCTTTTTTTCGGTAGGGCGAAATAAATATTAGGAATGGATATAAGAAATGGATATAAGTCAAACGGGGAGTGAAAATGAGACGAACGATCCTGATAATGGCTGTGTTGGGACTTCTTCTGGGAGCGGCCCTTCCCTCCGTGGGGGCCGAGCTCCCTCGTGCGGAACTCGACGAGTCCGAGCGCCACTTCACTCGGGCATACGATTATTTTCTGGAGCGGGATTACTGGAATACGCTGGATTACCTGGACCGGGCCCTCAAGGCGAACACCTATCTGGTCGATTACTACATCCTCAGGGGGCTGACCGCGGCCCGCACGGGGGACTTTGAAGAAGCACGCAAGGCCCTGTCCGACTACCTCGAGGTTCGGGCCATGGACCGTACCGCACCACGGATTCTCAATTGGTTCTTGGCTCAGGAGCGTCTGCTCAGGGCGGTCCTGAGTCCGCTTCCCATTGCTTCACGGTGGCAGTTCTCTCAGCCCGACCTTCAAAAGGAATGGGGGGGCGGAATTCTGCGTCCCTTCAACGTGAAGGGGCTGGGCAAGGTGGATGCGCTGGATACCGCGCTTTGCCTTTGTGATACGCTGGGTGGCAACGTCTACCTCTCCGAGGGAGGAAACGGGTTCCGGTCCGCCTCCGTTCCGTCCCCGGCTGTTGCCCTTCCCGTAGGGGACGGGACGTTCTTTGTCTTTGGCGTCGATGGGGAGGTCCATTCCTTTTTCGATATCTCCGGCGAAAACATCTCCCCGGACCTGAGGGGGCGTGTGGACTCGCATATCGTGGATGCCTGCTGGCTCTCGGAGGCGGAGTTTGCCGTGGTCGACCCCATAGCGCGGTCCGTAGATTTCTACGACAGGGAAGCCCTGCGGCATTTGGCGTCCTGGTCCCCGCCGGAGGGGGATATGCTGTTCGAGCCCGTGGGGATAAGCCGGTACGCGAACTGGATGGCCGTCGCCGACCGCGGCAACGGCAGGGTCTATCTGCTGGATGCCGTCAGCCGGCGGGAGTTTTTTTTCGCTGAGGTCCCGATGCCGCGCGATGTCGCGTGGTCTCCCCTGGGGGAGCTCTTCGTTCTTTCCGAAAAGGGAGAGATCTTCCGTGCCAAGCTCGACCTCGGGAAAAAGGAGGTCCGAAGTCTCGACCGCCTGAAGGAGGACTTTCAGGACGCTTGGGCGCTTTTCCCGTCGCCCAGGGGTGACCTGTACTGCCTGGATGTCTCGGCCTCTCGGCTCTCCAAGGCGACGATGCTGCCCTCCCAGGATACGGAGCAGGGCTTTTTGGGGCTGTATGGACCCGTTCTGGCCCTGGATAAGGACAAGGAGAGCTTTCTCGTGGAGGCGACCCTGGGCACCCCGTTCGTATCCTACTTCAGGGATGCCATGACAGTTGCCCATTCCGTCTGGAACGAGAGGACCATCCGCTCCTCGATGCAATGGCTGCCACGCGCTCCACTCGACGCGCTGCTGCTGCACCGCACCCTGTCTCAGGGCTCCGTTCTGCCCCCAACCCTCAAGGAGGTTCGCACCGAGAGCGGACAGGATGTCCGTATCGCCCTCCCTCCCCTCTGGTCGCTGCACAGGGGCACGCTTACCAATGTGATCGTGGATTCCTCGATCCTCTTTTCCCTGGAGGAGTTATTGGCCCTGACCCGTTTCTGTCTGGAAAATGGCTTGCGGCTCGACGTCTGGGCCCGCGATATTCCCCCTCTGCCCCTGACCCGAGCCAGCGCCTTCACGGGGGGAACGACGCTTTTCTCAATGGCCGGCTCTCCGAAGATATCTCCGCCCTGGAGCCGGGTTCGGATCCAGATTCCGCTGCCCAAGGAGCTCTCCTCCTCGGGGTACCCCAGCCGTTCCATGCTGGCCGTCTATCTGGATATCGGCCTGGTCCAGATGAAGGGATGGATCCCCCTCTGGCCCGACCTCCTCTTTCCCTAGGGTATTGCATAAGCACGTCGAACCGTGAACTGTTCCAACGGACGAACGCCCCAAGCGAGCCTGGGCCTCGCGCGGGGCGTTCGGGGCGTTGATCCGACGGGGGCCGAGGGCCCTCGTTCGCATCCTGTTGGGTTACGGGTTGGAGAGCTTTGCCCCTTCGGCGAAGGAGAAGGTGTGGATCTCCTGGACCTCCAGGTAGAA
This sequence comes from uncultured Fretibacterium sp., assembly GCF_963548695.1. Taxonomy (NCBI): domain Bacteria; kingdom Thermotogati; phylum Synergistota; class Synergistia; order Synergistales; family Aminobacteriaceae; genus Fretibacterium; species uncultured Fretibacterium sp. The sequence goes on along the minus strand of NZ_CAUUWA010000064.1, from coordinate 6,967 downwards.
TAACTTGAAGAGGGGGTTGTCCGCGGTCTTGAAGATATCCCGAATCAGGGGGTACTCCTCCAGGGCGCGCTGTTTCAGCGCCATGTCATCGACGAAGACGGCCCTGCCATCTAGGGAGAGCACCGGATTCCAATCCTTCGCCGAGGTACAGAAGGATACTTTTGGGTTGGCGGTCAGCTGCCGGTAGACGGGTTTGTCGCTCTCCGTGCAAAAATAGACCTTATTTCCGTCCCCCATGAAAAGAAACTGGAAAATTCGCGTCGCAACTCCGTCGCCATTTCGCGTGGCCAGGACCCCATTGGGGTTCTCCCTCAGAATTTTCTCCAAGTCGATCATACTTCGTCGCCTCCATTTTTGTTTGATATAAAACTATTTATGCAAAAAATTTTTTTGCCTCACCGGACCGGGTCCTGTTCCATGCGCTCGATCATTTTAATCAATGCGTGGCAGACCGCCGCCTTTTCCTCCTCTGGAGCGTCGCCCCAAACCCTTTCGCGCAGGCGCAGGGAGACCCGTTCGAGAGCGCCGCGGGAGGCGACGCCCTTCTCCGTCAGGCGGACCCTAACGATGCGGTTGTCCTTTTCGTCGGGCTCCCGTTCCACATAGCCCAGCTCCTCCAGTTTTCGCACCAGGACGGTAAGGGTGCTCTTGTCCCTGTGGATGCGTTTGCAGATCTCCTTCATCGGCAGCGGACCTTCGCGATAGAGCGCCGCCAGAACGGCCCCGTGCGAGGGGACAAGACCAACGATGCCCTCCTCCTCCAGACATTTAAGGATGAAGGCGTTGGCCAGGTTCCGCAGGTCCGAGATCTTCTGAACGATATCGTCTCCGATGCGCATCGTGGGATCATTATAGTTTTATATAAAACTATTGTCAAGCGTAACGAGGTAAAAGTCCGAGAACGGAAAAACACGGGAGAGTAGAAAAAGGGATTCGTTGGGAGGGGAAAAAGGCGGAGGCGGGAAGCTCCGGCGGATGAGTATAATACGGGACACGACATAAAATCTAAGGAGGTTTGTCATGTTTACCGCTTTCAAAAGATTGTGCGTGTTCCTTCTGGCTGCCGTGGTTCTTTTCCCCATCGGGTCGGCGTCCGCCGATGTCTCGCTCCCGGCCCCGCAGAGGACGGGCGGTTCTGGGGTGTTCGATGTCCTCGGGAGCCGTGCCTCGGCCGTGGGAGGCGATTTTGCCTCCATGAAGGACATCTCCCTGGAGAACCTATCGACGGTCCTGTGGGCGGCGACGGGCCTGAACCGCGGGGAGAAGGGCTGGACGGTGCCGATGGCCATGGGGATGGAGCCCTACGTCAAGATCTACGTGGCCCGGTCCGACGGAACCTTCCTGTACGATTGGAGAACCCATGCGCTGAAGGAGGTCTCCAAGGAGGATGTCCGGGGACGGGTAGGAAAACAGGATTTCGTCGCGAAGGCGCCCTGCACCCTGATCTTCGTCTCGGATTCCGCGGCGCTCTCCAGGAAGTTCAAGGATGACGACGATGCGGAGGAGTTCGCGGCCGTCGCCGCGGGGGCGATGACCCAGAACGTCTATCTGGCCTCCGGGGCCCTGGGCATCGGTACCCGCTACATCCGCTCCGCCCGGGACGACGAGATCGAGGGGATTCTGAGCCTGCCCGACGACGACGAGGTCCTCTGCATTATGCCGATGGGCGTGAAGCCGGGGGCGTAGGTCCGTTTTTCGTGCGGAAGGAGAAAACGGGAATACAGACAGGGGCGCCGCCTGGCCTAGGCGGCTCCTTTCATATTTGCATGTCGGTCATATGATGGGGCTGGGGGCGTGTGCGGCCTATAGTAAAATGGAAAAGTGAATTAACGAATTATGGAAAAGCGGATGAGGATGGCGGAGAGGATCTGTGCATGAGCACACGAGGAAGAGGAGACGAGACGGTGGACATACCCGACGACATCAAGATGACTCCCTGGCTGAGCCAATACCGGCAATGGAAGGCGGAGTATCCCGACGCGCTGCTGCTCTTCCGCATGGGGGACTTCTACGAGCTGTTCTTCGACGACGCGCGCACCGCCGCGTCGATCCTGGACATCGCCCTGACGGCCCGGGATGCCGAAAGGAAGATCCCCATGGCGGGCGTGCCGCACCATGCGCTTTCCCTTTACCTGGGGAGGCTCATCAAGGCCGGCTGCCGCGCGGCCATCTGCGAGCAGATCGGGGAGCCGACGGGTAAGGGCGTCGTGGAGCGGCGCGTGGTGCGCCTCGTGACGCCGGGCACCTACGTCCCGGAGGAGAGCGGGGACACGGGGCGCCTAGCCGCGGTCCTTCCGCTGAAGGACGGCCGCGTCGCGCTGGCGCTTCTGTCCGTCGAGACCGGCGGCCTGGAGGCGGGGACCCTGGCCCCCGAGGAGGCCGCCGCGCTCCTCTCGGCCTTCACGCCCGGCGAGGTGCTGCATCCCGCGACCCTTCGCACTCCCCCCGATTTTCTGAAGGGGTATGCGCTTCTGCCCGCCGCGCCCGAGGTCTTCCGCGCGGGGACGGCGGCGGAGCGCCTGCGCTCGGCCCTGGGAGGGGCGCGCCTCGCGTCCTTCGGCATCGAGGAGGACGATCCCTGTGCGGGCCCCGCCTGGGCCGTGCTGGACTACCTGTCCGCGACGCAGTTCAGCGCGGTTCGCCACGTGCTGCGCATCACGCCGCTGCGTGCCCGTGACCGAATGAGCCTGGACGCGGCGGCGCAGCGCAACCTGGAGCTGGTCCCGGAGTTCTCCCAGGGGTCCGTCTCGCTGCTCGCCTGCCTGGATCGCTGCCGGACCCCCATGGGGAGGCGCACCCTCAGGGAGTGGCTGATGCGGCCCCTGATGGATATTCCGGCCATCGAACGGCGTCAGGCCTGCATCGGTGCCCTCGTGGAGGACCCGACGCGGCTGGGGGACCTTCAGGATGCGCTCGCCGGGGCCCGCGACGCCGAGCGCGCCCTGTCCCGGCTCTCCCTGGGCACGGGGATGCCGCGTGACCTCGCCGCGATCCGGGATACGCTGCGACTGCTTCCGCGCCTGCGTTCCTTCTCCTTCCCGGAGCCGCTCGCCGGCCTCTTCGCCGCGCTGCCGGACCTGGAGCCCCTGCGCGTCCATCTGGACGAGGCACTGGAGGAGGAGCTGCCCCGCGTCCTGGGGGCGGGGCCGGTCGTGCGCTCCTCCTTCAGCGCGGAGCTCGCCTCCTGGCGCGACGTCTCGGAGAAGGGCGAGGCATGGCTCGCGGAGTACCTGGAACGCGAGCGGGCGGCGACGGGGAGCCCGCGCCTCAGGTCCGGCTACAATCGGGCATTCGGCTACTACCTCGAGATCGGCAGGACGGGGCTGGAGACGGTGCCGCCGCACTTCGAGCGCCGTCAGACCCTGGTGAACGCCGAGCGCTTCGTCACTCCGGAGCTGCGGGACTTCCAGGACAGGATGGCGCGCAGCGAGGGCGAGACCGCGCGTATCGAGGGGGAACTCTATCGGGCCGTCGTCGAGCACGTCATCTCGGAGGGGGCGGACATCCAGATGACGGGACGTCTACTGGGCATCCTGGACTGCGCCGCGTCCTCCGCCCAGGTGGCGCGGGAGCGCGGCTACGTCCGCCCGACGGTGGACGACTCCATGGCCCTGACCGTCAGGGGCGGCCGCCATCCGGTGCTGGAGGCGACCTTGACGGACGCGACCTTCGTGCCCAACGACGTGGTGCTGGGCGGGGATGCGGCGCGCATCGTCATCCTGACGGGGCCCAACATGGCGGGCAAGTCCACCTGGTTGCGCATGGCGGCCCTGCTCGCGGTCATGGCGCAGGCGGGCCTGTGGGTCCCGGCCGAGAGCGCGTCCTTCGGCCTGGTGGACCGCGTCTTCACGCGCATCGGGGCCCACGACGACCTGGTCCGGGGCAACAGTACCTTCATGGTGGAGATGCTGGAGACGGCGGGCATTCTGAACAACGTTACCGACCGCAGCCTGGTGATCCTGGACGAGGTGGGGCGCGGGACGGCCACATGGGATGGAATGAGCATCGCCTGGGCGGTCCTGGAGTACCTGCACGGCGGCTGCGGCGCGGCCCCGCGGGTGCTGTTCGCCACGCACTGCCACGAGCTGACCTGTCTGGAGGAGCGGCTGGACGGCGTGCGCAACTGCAGCATGGCGGTGGCCGAGGGGACGGAAGGCATCGTGTTTCTGCACCAGGTGGTGCCGCGTCCGGCGGACCGCTCCTACGGCATCGAGGTGGCGCGCCTTGCAGGGCTGCCCAAGCCTGTGCTGAGGCGGGCCTTCGAGCTGCTGGAACTCTTCGAGCGGGAGGGGTTCGAGCGCTCCTCCATCCCCGAGCCCCTGCCCCAGAACGCGCTGAGGCGCCAGATCCTGCTCTTTTCGCCCGAGACGGACGCCGTCGTGGAGGAGCTGGCGGAGCTGGACCTCGACAACCTCACGCCGATGCGCGCGATGGAGGTGCTGTACAGGATGAAGGAGAAGAGCATGAGGGCACGGGATGGCGCCGTAGGATAGGATAGGAATATAAAAGCGAACCCATATGCCAACGGATCGTGGAAATACCGAGGTTTGCACGGTGGTGCGAGACCTTGAAAAGAACCATTTTCGTTGGGTCGAAGGTGTTATGATGAAACGATACTCGGATGAAGAACTTTTTCAGCTGCTGAAATCTCTGGAGTCCGACAGGATCGAGCGTAAAGAATCCTTCAACGGGGACGTGCCCAAGAAGGCACGTCAGGCTGTCTGTGCGTTCGCCAACGATTTGCCGAACCATAATGAGCCCGGTGTCCTTTTTATTGGGGCGAAGGATGATGGGGAGCCTTCGGGGTTACAGGTGACCGATCGGCTTTTGCTTGCCTTGGCGGACATCAAAACGGATGGAAATATCCTGCCTCTGCCCGTGCTGTCCGTGGAAAGGCGTGTCTTGGGGGGAGCGGAGCTGGCTGTCGTGACGGTCATGCCTTCCGATATGCCGCCCGTGAAGTACGATGGAAGAATCTGGATTCGCACGGGGCCTCGTCGAGCCATTGCCAACGAGCAGGAGGAACGGCTCTTGATCGAGAGAAGACGCTGTAAGAACCTTCCTTTCGACATCTATCCCATACCCTCGGCCAAAGTTGAGGATCTGTCCCGGTCAATTTTCGAAAACGAATATCTGCCGTCGGCCTTCGCTCCGGACGTGCTGGAGGAGAACAATCGAACGTATGAGGAACGGTTGGCGTCCTGCAAGATGATCGTCTCCCCCGAGAACACGACTCCGACGGTTCTGGGCGTGCTTGCCCTCGGAAAAAGTCCCCAGGATTTTCTGCCGGGGGCCTGCATCCAATTCTTGCGGATCGATGGGACCGAATTGGCGGATCCCGTAGCCGATGAGGAGAAAATTGGAGGGGCGTTCGTTGAGATGCTTCGCCGTGCCGAGGAGAAGCTGAGAGCCCACAATCGTATTTCCGTGGACATCGTGTCAGCCCCGACACACCGTATCGTCTTGCCGTATCCCCCGGCGGCGATACAGCAAATTTTGTATAATGCCGTTCTGCACCGTACCTATGAGAGCACCAACGCACCTGTGCGGGTGTACTGGTTCAATGATCGCATAGAGATTCACAGCCCGGGAGGCCCCTATGGCAATGTCACCTCCGAGAACTTCGGAAGGCCGGGAATCACGGATTATCGCAATCCGAATATCGCCGATGTGCTCAAAACGTTCGGTTTCATCCAGGCCTTCGGAAGAGGGATCCCCACGGCTCGGAGAGAGGCGGAGAGGAACGGCAATCCTCCTCCGGAGTTTGAAACGAGCCGGAGCGCGGTCGTATGTACGCTGAGGAGGAAAGCATGATTTCGCCTGTGCTCACATTCTTCAACAACAGGGCCGGCGTGGGCAAAACCTCCCTTATTTACCACCTGGCATGGATGTTTGCCAGCCTGCGAAAGAGGATCGTGGCTGTCGATCTCGATCCGCAGGCCAATCTGACCGCGGCGTTCCTGATCGAGGAGGAGATCGAGGCGATCTGGGAGGAGGAAAAACCGGGCTCGACGGTCTATCGGTGTGTCGAGCCTCTGGCTGATGTCGGTGACATCGCGGAGCCGCATCTTAGAAAAATAGCGGCTGACTTGTATCTGCTGCCCGGTGATGTGCGTCTTTCCCGTTATGAAGAAGTCCTGTCCAGGGAATGGCCCAACAGCATGGGGGATCACAATCTCTATCGTCCCATGCGAATTCTCAGCTCCTTCTGGCAGGTCATGCAGATGGCCGCCCAAGCGGTCCAGGCCGACCTGATTCTGGTCGATATCGGCCCGAATCTCGGCGCAATCAACCGCTCGGCCTTATTGGCGACGGACTATGTGGCCATTCCCCTGGGAGCGGATTTGTTTTCATTACAGGGCTTGGGCAACTTGGGGCCCGCTTTGAGTTCCTGGAAGGGCCTTTGGAAAAAACGTTTGGATAATTGGAGGGAGAGCGAAGAAATTCGTCGTTATCCGAATTTTCGGTTGCCTGACGGAAAAATGCAGCCTATCGGCTATCTCTGCCAGCAGCATGGTGTGAGGCTGGAGCGTCCCGTTCAGGCCTACGACAAATGGGTGCAGCACATTCCGGGGAGCTACCGAAAATATGTTCTGGATGAAGAGGATATACCTGGGCTTCGACAGGAAGAGGATCCTTATTGTCTGGCGACCATAAAACATTACCGCAGTTTGATCCCTATGGCTCAGGAGCGCCGTAAACCCATTTTCAACCTCACTTCCGCCGATGGCGCCATAGGCAGTCATGCGAATGCCGTTCACGATGCCAGAAGGGACTTCAAGCTACTGGCGGAAAAAATTGCCGAAAAAATAGGCCTTCAGCTTTGACTCGGGATGCCTGAGGAGCGAAAGAGATTGATTTGGGGATTGATTGGGAAAAGAGTGGAAAAAAATGGCGCCGCGGATTAGGGAACTTCCGGAGAGCGTGTGGGCGCGCATCGCGGCGGGCGAGGTCGTGGAGCGTCCCG
>NZ_CAUUWA010000063.1 GCF_963548695.1 uncultured Fretibacterium sp. | reverse complement strand
ACCTCGAGCTTGAGCTCGGGCGTCACCTTGCGCAGGTTGGCCACCTCGAGCGTGATCAGTTCGATAGCGGTATCGTCCAGTTTTTTATAGACCTCGGCGGCGATGTCGTTTCCCAGGGCCACCATGAGGACCGCGATCTTTTCCCTGTTGGATACCGAGCTGTTCGACTTAGCCATGAACGGGCTCCTTTACCAGCATCTCGGCTAACCGTCGGAGGAGAGCCACTCGTTGACGAGGTTGGCCACTTCTCCGGGGTTGTTTTTGGCGTAGACCTTCAGCTGCTCCTCCAGCACGGCCAGCTCCCCCTGGAACGCCAGGAGGTCAGGGGAGGTCAGCATCTCCTGAATCGTGGGCACATGCTTGCCGCCCTCGTCCTCCGAGATGACCACCGCCATGCGGGCCCTCCGGCGGCGAAGCCACCAGGCGACGGCCCCCGCGGCCAGAAGCAGCATAACCAGGGCGATGACCGCACCCACGATGATGCGCGTCATCCGTTCCTGCCGCAATTCCTCGGCGAGGGAGTCGGCGAACGACGTGGAGAACTTCATCCCCTTGACGACCAGGCTGTCGCCCCGCGCCTCGCTGTACCCAATGGCGGAGGAGACGACCTCCCGAAGCTCTCCGAGCCGGTCCTCGTCCAGGTCCCCATCCACCAGGACCGAGGCCGTCAGGCGCCGGACCCCCCCGGGCGTGACCACCTCGTCGCTCTTGCGCGTGGTGATCTCGTAGTTGGTCGTCGAGGTCCCCTTGTTGTACTCGCTATTCACGTTCTGGGTGTTGATCGCGTAGCCGGGGATGTTGGTCGTGGTCCCGGGGTTGCTCGCCGCCGGCTGCCCCTGCCCGGTGTAGCTCTCCTCCTCCCGCTGGTTGCTCCGCGGGACCCCCTGCCCCGTCTCGGGGTTGGGCGTGTACTCGACGAGGGAACGCGAGCGCTTGTCGAAATCGAGGTCGACCTTGACCCTCACGACAACCTTACCGGGGCCGAATACCTGTTCGAGCATCAGTCGAGCCTTCGACTCGAGCTCGCGCTCGCGCTGTCGCTCCAGCTCCCGCTGGACCGAGGTCACGGTGCTGCGCCCATCGGGCGGATAGATGATCATGGAATCAGCGATCATATCCGAGAGGATGCGCCCCCCCGTATCGACGACGGTGACGTCCTCCGGCTGAAGGCCGTCCACGCTGTGGGAGACCAGGTGGATTATCGATTTGACCTGATTCTGCCCCAGGGTCGTCCCCGGACGCAGCCGCAGCAACACCGACGCGGTCGAGGGCTTCTGCTGCTCGAGGAACAGGCGCTGCTCCGGGATGACGACGCTGACCCTGGCGGTATCGACGGCATCCATCTGAGCGATGGTGCGCTCCAGCTCCCCCTCGACGGCCCTGACGTAGGTGATGCGCTGCTGAAATTCGCTGAGCCCCATCGAGGTGTTATCGAAGAGCTCGAAGCCCTTACTCCCCCCCCTGGGCAGTCCCTCCTGGGCGAGGGAGAGGCGCGTCTCGTAAACCTGTCCCTTGGGCATGAGGATGGCGTTGGCCGACGGGTCCAGACGATAGGGGATCTTGTTCTCGCGCAGGTAGGAGACGATCGCGGCCTGATCCTCCACCTCCAGCCCTGCGAAGAGGGGTTCATAGGACGTTTTCCCCCCCCAGAGGACAAGAAGAAGAATTGCGGCAACGACCAGAAACGCCGCAAGGAACAGGGAGATACGCTGCCACAGCTTCAGCGAGGCCCAGAAGAGAAGAAAGGCCGCGAACCAGCGTTTGAGGCTATCCATCATTCCTCAGAGCTCAGCCGGCGATGCGAGACAAAGCCTGATAGGCATCCACGAGCTTATTGCGCAGCTCCATCATCAGCTTCAAGGCGACCTCCGCCCGGGATGAGGCCATGACGACCTCGGAGATATCCTCGACATCCCCCGTCGCGAGCCTGCGCATCTTGTCGTCGGCCTCGAGCTGAAGGGCATTGACCTCCTTCATGGATGCGGAAAGCAGCTCCTCGAAGGACAAACCGACGGCAGCCGATCGTTCAGTTTTCCCTCCGTCTCCGGCGTGCAACGTGCCCGCCGCCGCGGTATTCTCCGCTTTCCGAATCGCCAATCGACTCATGTCCAGCATCAAGCGGTCCAAAATAAAGCCCCTCCCAAGTCAGGAATCTGGCCCCGTTCCCGCACCGGCACAAACACCCCCACACGGGAACACGATCAAAGAACGTCAAACGCTTTGAATTGTAAATCCAAGCGTCACAACTTGTTTCACGCGTCAAAGCTTCCGCAAAAGCCCGCGTCCGATTCAAGGGACCTCCACAAGTATTGACGCTTAAGTATAACGTATTTTTACCCGAAAGCTCTTATAAGGATACCATGAAATGAGCTCCTCGGGGACATCCTAAACGAAAAATGTTATGATTGTCGCCGTCATATCCTGCCCGGCAAAGGGTACCACCGCGGAGAAGCGGATAGCATCACGGACGGAGGCACAAGATGAACGATCCCTGCTTGCAAGACGAATCCCCCGATCTCGACGGCCCCGAGGCCCCGCGGTCATGACGCTGGGCCCCGAGTTCGTCCGCGGGCTTCGGGCCGCCCTGTCCGGCCGGCTACCCTGGCGCGTCCACAAGGCCGAGGGCGGGGACTCCTGGGTCGCCCTGAAACTGGGCCATGACGACCTGTGGCTCCTGTTCTCGTGGGGCTCCGGGACCAGAGGCTGCTGCCTGGCCGACGGCGGCTCGGTCTCGGCGCTGCGGAAGGGCGCACCGGCCAGGACGCCCCTCGTCGAGGCGCTTCGGAGCCGCTTCGTCAAGGGGGACCTCACCGCCGCCCGGCAGATCAACCATGACCGAATCCTGGAGTTCGAGGTCCGCCGCCGCGTGGCGGCCGGGACCGAGGTACGCTACTTCATGGTCCTCGAGGCCACGGAACCCCTGGGGAACCTCATCCTCCTCGACGCGGACCGCCGTATCGAGGAGCTGGCGCGTCACGAGGCCCCGGACCGGAACCCCTACCGGACGCTCCTCCCCGGCCATCCCTACGTCCCCCCCCCGGCCTTCGCCGGCCCTCTCCCCGAGGACCTCTCCTCCCTGGACCACGACGGCGCCGCGAACATCGCCGGCATCGGACGCCCCCTGTCGCAGTTCATCCGGGCCCACTGGGAGGAAAGGTCCCCCGAGGCCTGGCTCCTCGCCGTCCGGGACGCGGGCTCCGACGCCATCCTCCCCTGCCAGCGGTCCTCCAGGGGGTACCTCACGCGCTTCCCCATCCTCTTCCCGGAGGCGGAGCCCCTGGGGACCGACGCGCTCGCGGCGGCGGCGGCGGGCGTCCTCCGCCCGCTGCTCTCGAGGGGCAGGGAGCGCCGCCTCCGCGAGCTGGACGTCCGCCTGAGGCGGGCCGCAAAGGCGCGGGAACGCCACAGGGACGGCCTTCGGAAGCAACTTGGGAACTGCGCCGAGGCCGAGATGCTGCGGCGCAGGGGGGAGCTGCTCCTGTCGCACCTCGGGGACGTCCCGCCGCGCGCGGAGTCCGTAACCCTGACCGACTGGGAGGGCAATACCCTCGAGATCGCGCTCGACCCCCGTCTTTCCCCCTCGCACAACGCCGAACGCTACTTCAGGAGATACCGAAAGGCAAAGGCGGACCCCGAGTCGATCCGGCGGAGCATCGCGGAGCTGGAGAACGCCATCGAGGAGCTCGCCGAACAGAGGGACCTCTTGGAGGCCATCGACGACCCCGAGACGTTCGAGGAGGCCGTCCGGGACGTCGAGGAGTGGCTGGCCTCGGAGGGGGTGGGAAGGGGGGCTCCGGCCCCAAAGGGGAAGGGGCGGGAGAAGAAGGGGCTCCCCCCCCATCTGGTCTACGAGCGGGACGGGCTGACCGTCCTCGTGGGGCTGTCGGCGCGGGGCAACCGCTTCGTCACCTTCAAGCAGGCCCGGGGGGACGACCTCTGGCTCCATGCCCACGAACTGCCGGGGGCGCACGTCGTCATACGCGGCTCCCGCGGGCGGGAGGAGCTGGAGAAGGAGCGCCGGGACGTCCTGGAGTTCGCGGCCTCCCTCGCCGCGGCCCATTCGAGGGGCAGGGGCTCCGGCTCCGTCCCGGTGGACTACACGGAACGCCGCTACGTCCGTTCCGTGCCCGGGACGGTGGCCCTGGTCACCTACACGAACCCGGGGACGCTCCGGGCCGTTCCGAGGGAGGGCCCGTGAAGTTCCGCGCCCCGAACCGGCAATTACCTAAGCGGTCAATGATGGTATACTCCTGACACAGTTTACGGAAATGGGGTCGATCGATATGGACATCAAGGCGCCGAGGGGCGTGCGGGACATCCTGCCCGGAGAATCGTGGAAATGGGCCTATGTGGTGAGGACGACGGCCGAGGCGATGGCGGACTTCGGCTGCTCCGAGGTGCACCTGCCCCTCTTCGAGCAGACGGAGCTCTTCTCCCGCGGGGTCGGCGAGACCACGGACATCGTGGAGAAGGAGATGTACACCTTTTCGGACCGAGGCGGGCGCAGCGTGACGCTGCGTCCGGAGGGCACGGCGGGGATGGTGCGTGCCGCGCTGGAGAACGGGCTGTGTGCCCAGGGGACCTCCGCCAAGCTCTGGTGCTGGGGCCCCATGTTCCGCTACGAGCGCCCCCAGAAGGGGCGCTACCGTCAGTTCCATCAGATCGACATGGAGTGCCTGGGGGTGTCCGGGGCGGGGGCGGACGTCGAGGTCATCGACCTCTCCGCGGAGATCTTCCGGCGTCTCGGCCTGAGGAACCTGGAGGTCGTCCTGAACTCCGTCGGCTGCCCCGTCTGCCGTCCCGTCTACCGCCAGGCGCTGCTGGCCCACTTCGAGGCCCGCAAGCCCGAGCTCTGCGAGACCTGCCTGGGGCGCATGGAACGCAATCCCCTGCGCATCCTGGACTGCAAGAACCCCTCCTGCGGGTCCGCGGCGGACGCCGCCCCGGCCATCTACGACCACCTCTGCCCGGCGTGCCGGGACCATTTCAAGGAGGTCCGGGCCGGACTGGAGCGGCTGGACCTCTCCTACCGACTGGACAAAAGGCTGGTGCGCGGGCTGGACTACTACACCAAGACGGCCTATGAGATGCTCTCCGGCGATCTTGGGGCCCAGAACGCCGTCTGCGGGGGCGGACGCTACGACAACCTGTCCGAGGCCATCGGAGGACCGCACCTGCCCGGCGTCGGCTTCGCGGGCGGGCTCGACCGCATCGTCCTCGTCATGGAGGAGCAGGGCTGTTCCTTCGGCCGGGCCCCGGCGGTGAAGGTCTACGTCGCGTCTCTCTCCGACGAGGCGCGGAGCGCGGCGCAGGTCCTGACGCACCGGCTGCGGCGCCACGGAGTCGCAGCGGAACAGGACACCGCGTCGCGCGGCTTCAAGGCCCAGATGAAGAGCGCGGACGCGTCACACGCCGCGTGGACCTGCATCATCGGCCCCGAGGAGATGGAAAAGGGCCTCGTGACTGTCAGGAACATGGCCGACGGCTCTCAGACCTCCCTGGCGCCGGAGGCGGTGCCGGAGTTCGTGGCGAAGGACGGGAAATAATTGACCTCGCGACGGGGGCGGCCCAGTTGGCCCGCCCCATTAAAAACGGAAGATCGTGCTGGAGGTGTGCCATGTTACGACGTCTGTACATCCATAATTTTCGCTGTTTACAAAATTTCGAGATCAAGCCTGAAAAACAGACGTCTTTGCTTTTGATCGGAAAAAACGGAGTCGGCAAGTCCACGATAGCCAAAGTTTTGAGCCTTTTTCAAAAGTTGGGCACAGGGACGTCTCGGGTCGCTTCTCTGATAACCCAGGAAGATTTCACGTTGGGACGCACCGACGAGATCATACAGTTTGAGTTGGAGATCTCCCTCGATTCAAAAATATGCAAATACAGTCTTGCTTTGGATAAGCCCGAGACTTTCAGGGAATTACGCGTTGTCGAGGAAGACTTTTCTGTCGACGATGTCCCTGTCTATACCCGTAAAAAGGCAGAGGTTTCCTATCCCTATCAGGGGACCTCCTTCAGTTTGGACTGGCACAACGCAGCGCTGCCCCTGATCCTCGATAGACAGGACGGCCCCCTGCAGGTGTTTCGCAATTGGCTGCGGCGTATGCATATTTTGTCCCCTATCCCCCAACTGATGGGAGGAGAGTCTCACGGCAACTCCGGGCCATTGTCCCTTTCCTGCGATAATTTCGCCGACTACCTGCTGGAGCTGCTCACCTCTCATCCCGCATCCTATGTGTCAATCCACAATTTTCTCAAGGAGCTTATGCCCGATCTGAGGGAATTCAGCAACAAACCCATCTCGGACGACACACGGGTCCTTCGGGTTCGTTTCGGCAACGAGGACTCCAGCTTCACAACGAACTTTCAACATCTTTCCGATGGAGAAAAGTGCATGTTCCTGGGCGCTGTGATGTTGCCTGCCCAGAGGTCATACAACGATTTTTTTGTTTTCTGGGACGAGCCGGATAACTACCTGGCTCTCTCGGAAGTGGAGCATTTCATTCGCTTCCTTCGCAAAAACGTCAACAACGGCAGTCAGATATGGATGACGTCGCATCATGAGGGGACCATCAACTGTTTTTCTCACGAAAACACGTTGCTGCTCCGCCGCAAAAATCACGCTTCGCCAGTGGAGCTGCGCCCCATAAACGAACTTCTCGACAGCACGGAGTCCGTCACCCAGAAACTGTATCGCAACGAACTGGATTAGGGGAATCCTAAATGGCCGTCAACAACTACGACCTGCACCTCTTGATCATCCCGGAGGACGATGCCTATCGGGATATCGCAAACGGTTTCGTCGGTCATTTTGCGGTGGCCGACAAGAAAATACGCGTGGAGAAACCGGCTGGCGGATGGCTGAAATTACGGCAATCCTTCACCCAGGACCACGAAAAGGGGCTCAGACAATATCCCAAGCGCCACGTCCTGATGCTGCTCGATCTCGACGGCAGCCCCAACCGCGCCCAAGAGTTCACGAACGCTATTTCCAAGGACATACGGGAGCGGGTCTTCCTCCTCTGCTGTAGGAACGAAGCGGAAAATGTCAAAAAGGAACTGGGATACGGACATTTTGAACCCATCGGGCAACAAATGGCTCAAAGTTGTTATGACAACGCCCGCGACGCTCCCGAAAGCCCGTGGACGTGTGGGCAGCTTCGACAAAACGAGGGAGAGCTGCGCCGTCTTGCCGAGGCAGTATGCTCGTTTCTTTTCCTTTCCTGACCCCGGCCTGGGGCGAATAACTGCCACTTGATGAAGCTCCTGATAAGGCCCCTGATGAAGCCCCTGGTGAAGAATCTGATGAAGCCCCTAAGCTCGAAAACGCAAATCAGAGATTTGCTTTCTCGCTTATAAGCGAGCAACTCGGCTCGCTGCGCTTGCCGGTTGTCTGCTTATGTGGGCCTTCTTACCTCTTCTCCCCCCACTGTTGCATTTGGATCGCAAGTCTAAGAGTATTAGCCGGCAAGCGCGCCGCCTTCAGCGGGCGCTCATGATGACCTTTATCTCGTCCTCGTTGATGCCGACCATCGCCTCTCCGAGGTCCTTCGACACCTCGAGCAGCACCTTGGGATCCTTGTAGTTCGCGACCGCCCTGACGATGGCCTTCGCCCTCTTCTCGGGGTTCCCGGACTTGAAGATCCCCGACCCCACGAATACGCCCTCGGCCCCCAGTTGCCGCATCAGGGCCGCGTCCGCGGGCGTCGCGACACCGCCGGCCGAGAAGTTCAGGACCGGCAGTTTCCCGTTCTCCCGCACCGACCTCAGAAGGTCGGCGTCGACACCGAGCTCCTTGGCCTTGCCGTGGATCTCGTCCTCCCGCAGCGACGCGACCCACGAGATCTCGCCCATGATCTGCCGCATGTGGGAGACGGCCTGGATCACGTCGCCGGTCCCCGCCTCGCCCTTCGTCCTGATCATCCTCGCCCCCTCGGAGATCCTCCTGAGGGCCTCCCCCAGGTTCCGGGCCCCGCACACGAAGGGGGTTCTGAACTGTTTCTTGTCGATGTGGTACACGCCGTCGGCGGGGGACAGGACCTCCGACTCGTCGATGAAGTCTATCCCCAGGGACTCCAATATCTGGGCCTCGACGAAATGCCCTATCCTCACCTTCGCCATGACCGGTATCCCGACCGCCTTTACGATCTCCTCGATCATCTTGGGGTCGCTCATCCTCGAGACGCCGCCGGCCGCCCGAATGTCCGCGGGGACCCTCTCGAGCGCCATGACCGCGACCGCTCCCGCTCCCTCCGCAATCCTGGCCTGTTCCGGGTTGACGACATCCATGATGACTCCGCCCTTGAGCTTCTCGTAAATATCCATCGTTCTCTTCCTCCGGTTTTTTCGCACCTTCGCGTTTTCGCGTTTTCGTTCCGACACTGCATTTGCTGCCGCGTTCGCCCTGGCATTATATCTGCTATACTGTTCCCATCGATAGATACAAACCAAAATATTTTTATGGGTACAGAGGCCGACATGCCGTCAAGACAAACCGATCTTCCCCTGTATCTGGGGCTTTACGAGGACATCAAGGACAGGATCGTTTCGGGGGAGCTCGCCGCGGGGGAAAAGCTGCCCTCGATAAGGGCGATGGCCAGGGACCTGAGGGTCAGCATCAATACGGTCAACAACGCCTATTATCAGCTGGAGGTCGAGGGCTACGTCAGGCCGGCCGAGAGGACGGGCTACTTCGTGGAGAAAATAGACGGGCTGGTAAGGCTCGGGCGGAGCGGCCCCGAAAACCCCGAGGGGGCGCCCCCCGAAAAATACAGATACGATTTTTCCTACAACGGCGTCGACGATTCCCTCTTTCCCTACTCCGTCTGGAAGAAAATCTTCCGGCAGGTGTTCTCGCCCGAATGCGGGGACCTGCTCTCGCAGGGCAGCGCCAGGGGCTTTCGCCCCCTGCGGGAGAGCATCGCGGCCTACCTGCGGAACTCCAGGGGCATCCGCACGGCCCCGTCCCGCATCGTCATATCCGCGGGCACGGAGCACCTCTTCTACATCCTCAAAAGGCTCCTGGACGCCAGTACGCTCTACGCCTTCGAGGACCCCGGCTATGCCGTCAGCAGCCCCTTCTTCACCTACGACCTGGCCAACCCCATCTTCCTGAAACTGGACAAGCAGGGGATCGAGATCGAGCGGCTCAGCGGGCTCAACTCCGCGGCCGTTCTTGTAACCCCCGCACATCAATTTCCGATGGGTACAGTCATGTCCATAAACCGGAGGATCGAGCTCCTGAACTGGGCGGGGCGGAAGCCCGAGAGGTACGTCATCGAGGACGACTATGACGGCGAGTTCAAGTTCCGGGAGAAGCCCACCCCCGCGCTGAAGAGCATGGACACGAACGACGACGTGATCTATCTGGGCTCCCTCTCCCGGCTCATCGCGCCCTCGCTGAGGGTCAGCTACATGATCCTGCCCGAAAGGCTCATGAAAAAGTATGAGGCGGCCTTCAAGGGCTTCGGCTGCCCGGTGTCCCTTTTCATCCAGGCGGCCCTTTCGCGCTTCATGTCGGAGGGGTATTTCGAGAAGCACATAAACCGGATGAAAGCTCTCTACAACAGGAAGTACTCGAAGATGAAGTCCCTCATCGAGCGCTCTTCGCACATCGAAATGCACGGCTCCAACTCCGGAATGTCCTTCGTGGCCGGCATACCGGGGGTCGAGCCCGGAGCGCTCCTCGGGCAGCTGAGGAACGCCGGGGTGAGGATCGTCCCCGTCTCCGACTTCGCGGTGAACGGCGGGGACTTCAAGGGACTCTACCTGCTGAGCTTCTCGAGGCTCGGCGGCCTGGAGGAGATGGAGGAGGGCTTCGGGATCATCGAGGACACGGCGGCGAGGCTGAAGGAGGGAAAACTATAAGGAGGCGCTGACTGGGCCCGTGTGTTCTCGAGGATTGCCCCCTCACTCGCGCAGATAGACCTTGATGCTCAGTTTCAGCCAGGCGCCCCGCATCTCCCTGGCGGATACCCTGCCGAACAGCAGCTTCCCCGCATCCATGAGGCGGGAAAAGATCGCGTTGTCGTCCCTTGGGATATAGCCGATTTTCGCACCGCTTCGGGTCCTGACGACGATGGCCCGCTCGTCGTGGGGGTTGTCCGGCTCCCGGAAGAAGTCGAGCTCGTCGTCAACGTTCAGGTTCCCGGCGAGCTCCTCGATACCCTCGATAAAGGACGTCCCTGCCACATGGGTGTCGAAGAGAAAGATGTCCCTTTCGAAGGGCTGGGGTACAAGGAGCCCGCCGCCCTTTCCATGCAGCAGGCCGATCAGATCGTTCCCTTCACTTTTTGCCAGGCCGCTCATTGTCTCACCTCTCAATATTCTTCCGGGTTCGTCTCCCCGGGCCCGCTATCGATTCCGGCAAGCCGGAGAAGCCCGACGAGCCTGTTTCGATAGAGGGCGTGCGTCTCCCGCAGGCGCGCCGTATCCTTTTCCAGTTCGGCCCTCTTTGCCGCCGTCCTCTCCGGGCTCTCGACGATCGATTTCAAGATATAGGGATACTCGTCCTTGATCCCCTCGATTTCCTCCCAAACGGCCTCCAAAAGCTCCGTCAGCCTTTCCTTCTCCTTCTCCAGCGCGACGAGCCCGTCCTCATCTCGGTCCGGCAGGACCGGGGCAGACACCATCTCCCCTATCAGGCGCAGGCCGTCCAGGTCTCCGTTTTCGTAAGCGGATACGGCGTTATGGAAAAGCCGGGCCTGTGCCGGGTCCGCATCGGGGTGCAGGTCCGGATGCAGCGCCTTCACGATCGCACGGTACAGCTTCTTCAGCTCCCTCGCATCCTCCTTCGACAGAAACTCTCCCCTGCCCCTCTCGAGGGCGGCGTTCATCCTGTCGATCTGCTCGTCCAGCCTCCTCCGATACTCGTCGAATTCGTCGTCCAGGGCCGATTCGATCTCGGAGAGGACTATTTTCTCCTGCCTGTTCCGCCTGGCCTGGATCATCTCTATCTTTCTTTTGAGGCGCAGCACCGTGCAGCGCAGTTCATACACCTTGTACTCCAGACCGCCGAGCGTGAGCATGTACCTCATCTCGATGTTCCTGCACGTCACGTGGACCAGTTCATCCCGCTCCAACAGAAGGGCCAACAACTCCGCCCGCAGCCTCTCGACATCCTCCCTCAGCCTGACGTACTCCGCGGGAAGGGCGATCCCGCCGGAGCTCGCCCCATGGGAGGTCCCCTTTTCTCCGGCGGACGGGGCATAAGTCATAAATACGTATTTGCTCGCCCAAAGCTCGTCCCGGTAGGGGCCATAACCGGAGATTCTGCAGTCGCTGAAGAGATCGTCCGCAATCTCCGAGACGACGTCCTTCAGCTCCAGGCGGTCGAGGTATTTCTCGGGAATCGCCCTCGCGCCGAGGCAAGCCCCCAAAATATTTCCGGTGACGGCTCCCGTGGAATCGCTGTCACCGCCGTGATTGACGGCGGCAATCAACGCCCGGTCGAAATCGTTCTCGTACTTGAGCGCACAGTAGACGGCGATGGCGAGGGTCTCCTCCGCCACCCACCCCTCGCCGAGCATCCGAATGGCGTCCGGATCGCCGAGGTCGCTCTGCGAGAGCTCGACAGCCATCCGCACCAGCGCCTCGAGCTCGTCCAGGTGTTCCGCCCCCGGGAACAGGCGCCCCATGGCGGACATCGCGTTCCAGACGGCATCGGCCAGCAGGGGGTCCTCGCTGTGAGAGACGGTGTGGACGATATGGACAAGCGCCGCCGCCGGAATATACCCCAGCTCATGACCGTGCGTCAGAGCGGCGGCCTCGGCGCCGAGCCTGGCGACCTCATCGGACGTATGCCGCTCCCCGTCGAAGTACAGGCCGATGGGCGCAACGCGCATGATCCCGCCGCAGCCTTTGCTGTCGTTGATGGGCTCGTTGATGGTGCCCCGCCTCCCTCCGCGGAACGACGCGATAGCGGACAGGCAGGTATTTCCCGGCGCGCGGCGCTCAAACAGTTCGGGAACGTTGATCAGCCAGCTGCAGGGATACCTTTCCCGCACCGGATACGTCTCCGTCTGCGTGCGCAGCCACTCCTCACAGCACGACGCGATCCCGTCCAGGCAGCCGCCCACGGTCCCCCGAGTCCTGTCCCTTGTCGTCCCAAGGAGCAGGCCGTTCGCCGTGAACAGCGTCATCTGAGTGTCGTCCGAGATGAGCGCCGTCCCGTTCACAAGGGCATATTCGGTAATGCCGTCTCCTCCATACCTGCGGAGGATGGAATCGGCGTCCAGAAATTCCACGGCATACCCGAGGGCGTCCCCTGCGGCGGCGCCGAGCAGGCACCCCCTGTACCGGTCCAGGCTTTTCATTCGGCTTCCCCCTTCCACGCTACATGATATAGCAAGATACGGCGGCGAGGTATGGGGCACGGCGGATCGCCGAGGCCCTGTTCCAGGCCCAGAGCCACAGATTACGACGGTTTTATCAAGGATTAAGCTGTCTCAACCTGCGGATTGGGAGGAACTCTCTTTATTGACAAGATCGAGTCCTGCATATAAAATACTGCTCGTTGTGTGTATGGGGCTATAGCTCAGCTGGGAGAGCGCTTGAATGGCATTCAAGAGGTCAGGGGTTCGAATCCCCTTAGCTCCACCAGGGATACCCTCGACCGAAAAGTAAACGGTCGATGAAAAGATTAGAGAAAAGGGCGTTTTTTCTTGTTACGAGGAAAACGCCCTTTTCGTTTCGTGAGTGGAGCCCATGGAGGAGTAGGGAGAGGAGAAAGGCTCACGAATTTGAACCTGCTTGCAAGAAGGGGCATTTCTCCTCGGAAAATGCCCCTTTCTCACTTCTTTACATACTGCATCCGCTCTCTGATACAGGCATTGCCGCACCTCACATCCGGATACTCTAAAAAGAGGGGAGGAAAATACGCTTTTTTCCGCCCTTTAGCCCTAAAAACGTAAAAAGTCCAGTATTACAAATGACTTACATCATTTTTGTTCCTCGTCTTCGACCCGTTTCGTGCCCAATTCGGTCCTTTTCCAGCCCTTAGCGACAGACTTGTACTTGTTATGAAGCTCCTGCGTACTCTCATTGCTCTGCAGGGGTATAGTGGTCCCCATCTGGAGGACCAGGGTAAGAGTTAAGGTTAGTATAGGTCAG
>NZ_CAUUWA010000062.1 GCF_963548695.1 uncultured Fretibacterium sp. | reverse complement strand
CTCAACAGAGACGCTCCGACGAAAGCCAACATAAGTCCGCCAAATACCGCGTCGCCCCTAAAGGGACTAGCTATGTCTATCCGGCACTACACCTTCTTCCTCAACAGAGACGCTCCGACGAAAGCCAACATAAGTCCGCCAAATACCGCGTCGCACCCGCTGCCGCCCTTGTTGGAATTCGGGAGATTTGGAGTCGGTGTAGGAGTTGGAGTTGGAGTTGGAGTCGGCGTAGGCGTCGGTGTAGGCGTTGGCGTCGGTGTAGGTGTAGGCGTTGGTGTAGGCGTTGGCGTCGGCGTCGGTGTAGGCGTTGGTGTGGGCGTAGGCGTAGGCGTTGGTGTGGGCGTAGGCGTCACATCAAGGGGTCTGACGGTGATGTCGATGAGGGCCTCACACGTTCCATTTTTGGCGGTGACGGTCACCTTGCCGGCTTTGAGGGCCTCGAACGTCCCGTCCTCGGAGATCTTTCCTACGGAGGCATCGCTGACTGCGTATGTGGTCCCCAGCTCGTGGCGGGAGACATCAAACCTCTTGTCGTCGCGCATATAAGCGTTCACCTGCAGGGGAACCTTTGCCCCCTCCAGGTACGAGGCCGACGGCCCCTGCGAGAACGACAGCCACTTCATCCCGTCCAGGTAGGGCTTCGAGACGATCGTCAGCCTGTTGGAGACCGCTATCTCCCCGCTGACGAGGCCGACGGCCCCAAACTCGCACGCCCCGCTGAAATCGTCTGGGATCCTCACCCTCAGCCCCAGGCCGTCGGCGTCGAGCGCGTACCGGTCCCTGTCGATCGCCGTGCCGTCGCCGACCGGGACAAAGGCAACCTTGTCCAAGCTACCGTCCGTGTCCGTCTTCGGCTTCGCGGTGAGGTGCACCGTCCGGCCCGGCCGCACCTCGCTGTAGTCGGCCGTCAAGGAGATCGCCTCGGGGGGGATGTCCATGGAAAGAGAGGAAAGAGCGCGATCCAGACCCTCGACGGAGACAGCACGGGACGAGGCGGTGTAGTACGAGGGCCTCCAGGTGATGGGGGTCGGTACCCCGAACGCGTCCTTGGGCCCGGAAAGGAGATCGATGACCCGGGTAATGACCTTTGTGGCATTGGGTAAAGCGCTATGTTCTCTATTCCACCATTCGGTAAAAATTTTGAAAGGCACCTTACTCCCGGCCCAGTGGGCGCTCGACACCCCCACACATCCGTCCGACCTCTCGGCTACTTCAAGCGAGAGGATCCCTATGTCGCTCAAAACATTCCTGTAGAGGTGCTCGTAGGTATAGCGAAGTATCGCCAGCTCGGTAATAACCCAATACGGAAGGTGTTGTCCATCATCTCCGGCTACGCAGTACATCGGGATGTCATAGGAGGCCGCGTTGAGCCACGTGATCGTGGGACTGTACATGGCCAGCTCTTCTATTGCCGTTCCCGTTCTACGGTCTTGCATCAGCCACACCACGAACTTATTGGTAGAATGATTACCTCGAGTTCTGCTCTCTTCGAAAAAATCATCCCTCAGGTAGTTCACATCTTTCTGTAAATACGAAAAATATCCCGATCCCCAGTGCGGCGTCCCCAGCGTCACCAGCCTCCGGATGCTTCCTTGGCCGTAACTCCGGTAGGTGCTATACCACTTGTCCAGGGCAAAGGCCTTCGCAACCAAGCCTCCCATGCTGTGGGCGACAACGTCGACCTTCGCGCATTCGTACAGGTCCTTTCGGGCCATCCAGATAGCCGGGTCGATGAAGTTGTTGAAGAACATCCTGCCGCTATCCAAAGACATGATCGCTCTCGGACCATTCACGTTCTGATCCTCATAACTGCCGCGGTGAAGCCAGTTGAATCCACCTTCCTTGAAACGATCCATGGTCTTGTCCTGGAAAGAGGTCACTGTCCCTGTCCAGCCATGGACGAACACCACCGGAGGCTTCCTCAAGGCCAGCCGGCGGGGATTCGCGAACCGCGTGCCGTCCTGATTCCGCACAGTGACCTCGAAGGGGACGTCGGAGGTGTTCCCCGCTCCGGGCCAGGACTCCGGGGCCCTCAGCACGATGGTCTTCTGGTACTTTCCTCCCCCCACGTCCTCCAACGTAAACGTCGAGGGAACAGGGTTCCGGTCCAGGGTTTTCCTCTCAATGTCAAGTGAGGTCAGGCTCAGGGATACCGTCTTGGGGGAGGTGGACTGGATTTGAACCAGCAGGCGGGCCTCGCCGTCGGCGGTGAAACCCTGCCAGTTGACGTCATTGCTCAACGCGGCCACGTCGCGCTCGGTCAGGAGCGAGGCGCTGATCAATCCCCTGTACCCCTTGTCGCTCACGCCGCCGATCACGTTGCCGAGCACGCGCACCTGGTTCTCGCTCGTCTCCTCCTCGATCTTTCCGAGGATGCTGTCGGCAAAGTCCTTCAGCACATCCGCGAAGTTTTTTTTGTCGATATCACCCCACACCCCGCCGGTGGCGAAGAGCAGGGGTTCGTAGATGGATTTGTCACGGTTATCGGAAATCGCGGAGGTGTAGATCTTGGCGGCGGCCAGCGCCCTGGCGATCTCTGAGAGATCGGAGTAGCCGAAACGGTTGTCCATTTTGCAACCCGCATCCGTTAGCAGTATGGCAAACTTGTAGGCGGAAGCATCCCATCTCAGTTTCGGGCTGTTCAGGAGATAGCCGAGCCCGTCGATAGGCGTTTCCGGATCGTCTCCGCCGCCGCCAACTTTCAGCTTGTGAAGCGTAGCAACGCAGTTTTCGACCTCCATCCACTCGGATCCATCGTCCTCCCAAACGACGGTGGAGTCCAGACCATCTACGGTGATGTCCCTGTACTCCACAACCGAGAATTTCAGGGAGACGTCCTTGCTGTTCAGGTAACGGGCAAACTCCGTCAGGTTCCTGGCCACGTTGCGGATGTTGTCGGCCATGGAGCCCGTCGTGTCGATGACGAAAGCGACCTCCACTTTGGCGTCAGCGCTGACGCTGGAGAACCTCTCCGTATCCCTAATTTTTTGCCCCATATCGACCTTATCCCGCGAAGTCCCTGAGATAGGAGCCCTTTTTAGCGAGGTCGTCCTGGGAGCTGCCAATCCCTCCAGAGCTTTTTTCAACGATGCGTCAAGATTCTTCTGGAGTTCAGCCTGGAGACCCGGCGCCGTGAAATTATCGTTCCCCGCATAGGCCAAGGGAATGCCCAAAAGTGTCATCGCCAACACAAGGGCGCCGGATAAAAACCAACCCGCTCTTTTTCTCACGATCCATCCCTCCTGCTTTCGTCTCGTTCCTCTTCTCCGGTCCGCGTCCCACCTATCAACTCAACGCGTCAAAAATCTTCCTCTTCTTCACCTCCTGCTGTTGCATTTAAATTGTCAATTCAAGCTCCGTTCTTCGACATGCAAATCTCTCCTCTCCGAATTCTGCGGGAAACAATTTGTCCCTCCAGCTTCTGCTGTGCCCCTAATTTACCGTCCGACCATCCATATTGCAAATGCGTTTGATCGGAATCCTGCGCGGGCACGGATCCGACCGGGAATCGTCCGTTTTTTCCTTCATCCTTTCTCTTCATCGTCCAATGTCTCCTCGAGAAGGCCCGGACGTTCCCCGGCCTTGCTAAAAGGCGCGGGCCGTTATATCCTGCCTGTGTATTCGAAAGACGGTCGGGATTCGATTTTGGATTCGACTTGCGGATTCGACTTTCAGGAGGTCCGGCAATGTCAGACGCTCAGCTCTTCCCAACGCCCGAACAGCGGCAGGCCATGGAGAAACGGTGCCGTTGGCTGATGAAAACGCGGAAGATCCTGGAGCTCCGCCTGGCGTTCTACGTCCTCAGCTACGACAAGGTGGACTTCGAGGACCCCCTGGGGCGGCGCGAGGCCATGGGCGAGCTGCTCAACGACGACCCCACCCTCCGCATCCCCGCCCTCTCCGGCCTCGTCTTCCGCGGGACAACCGCCCTCTGGAACCAGTTCGACATCGCCCTGGTCATGGACCGGAACCAGTCGAACATCTCGCGCACGCTGAGGGACGTCAAAAACGGCGGCAAGTACCCGGATGCGGAGAGGGCGCGGGGAGATAATGGGGAGATATAATGTCGTTTAAGGGTACTGCAGAGAGGGGGGACATTGGCGAAAATGGAACGCTTCGATTACGACGGTTTCTGGAAGGATCTGCTGGAAAGATTCTTCGAACCTTTTTTGCGTCTGGCTCTGCCCGAGCTGCACGCGGCGGCACGGCTCGACCGGGAGCCCCGTTTTCTGGAGGCGGAGTTCCGGGACATCCTTCAGACCTCCGAGAGGGATGTTCATCATCCTCCCTCCTTCGTGGACTACCTTATCGACGTCCCTCTGAAGGTGGGGGGCGAGCAATGGGTGCTGCTGCACATCGAGGTCCAGGGGGCCGGTGGTTCGGACCTTCCGGCCCGGATGGACCGATACCGCTGCCTCATCACCGCCCATCATTCCCGCTACCCCGCGGCCCTGGCCCTTATCACGGACCGGCGCCCCAAGGGAGAGGCCGAACGATTCGAGCGGAGCGTGTTCGGGACGACCATTCGTTACGACTACAATCGAATGGTCCTGAGCGATCTGGATGATGAGGAGCTGAGGGCGAGCGACAATCCCTTTGCCCTCGCCCTCTACGCGGCAAAATGCGCGGCGCGGAGCAAGGGGCAGGAGAACCGGAAATTTTTGTACCTGAAGCAGTTGACACAGCTGCTTCACGAGCGGGGGTGGGCCGTTGAAGACCGTCGAGATCTGCTGCTGTACATCGCGCGAATCCTCGATATGAAAAACAGGGATAACTGGAAGGAATACCACGGTTTCTTAAAGGAATTGGAAGGAGGGGATCCCATGTCCCTGCCGGCATTTTTTGACCTCTACATCGATGAGGAGGTCCGGACGCGATACCGGGAAGAAGGCAAGGCCGAGGGCAGAGCCGAGGGTAAGGCCGAGGGCAGAGCCGAGGGTAAGGCCGAGGGCCGGTTGGAGGGTGAGCGTCTCCAGGCGTTCGCCACGGCACGAAAGCTGCTCCAGATGGGGCTGGAGGTCCGGAATATCGCCATCGCCACGGGGCTCTCCATCGCCGAGATCGAGAGCATGAAGTAAGAGGAACGGCCCCGCTAACAGGGGGCCGCTTTTTCACCTCATTATGGAAGGGATCAAGTTCCCAGGAGTCTATTTGCGCCGCAGGAGGAGCGAAGCCGCCAGCAAAAGGGCCAGCCCGGCCGTTCCCGAAAGGCCCGCATCGCATCCGCCGCCGCTTTTGTCCTTATCCGTCCGGGGATTGGGCTTCGGCGTCGGTTTGGGGCCAGGGGACGGTTGAGGTTCGGGGTTGGGCGTCGGAGTCGGGGACTCGACCGCCGTGAAGCTCCCCAGCTTAGACCAGCGCGTGGAGCCAAACATGCCGCCCCCTCCGCCAAGACGCCAGTTGTAGGCCATGCGCCACACGTAGTCCCCGGCGGGCAGGGTCTTGGTCAGCTTGTGGCTCGGCGAGCCGTCCGTGTTCCGCCCCACGTAGACCGGCTTCTGATCCTCGTAGCTGCGGATGGAGAGGAGATCGGAGGCGCTTTGAATTTTCGTTGTCCTCTGGTAGACCTCCCAGCGGCTGCCCGTCGCCAGGTATCCCTCCGGCCCCTTGAACGGCGTGGCCCTCAGGACGATGGCGTTCGCGGGCTGCGGCTTGCCGTCCTCCGTCGGATCCGGCGCAACGTTCTCGATAATCCGCTCTGGGGTGAAGCAAGCCATGCGGACGAAGCTCGCGTTGCCGGAGTGGTCGGATGCGCTAAATTTGACATAGAGGTTGCCCAGGGAATCCACTATACAGGAATAGTTGTTAACCGCATCGCGCACTCTACTCCAGAACTCCTTCAGCGGGCGCTTCGTTTCCACGTCCCAATTACCTCCTGGGGCCGTCCAGGAGTCCACCTGCTCGGAGAGGATAGTCTTGCCCCCCGAAACCTCATAAACAGCGATAGCCGAGGCTCCAAGGCTGGGATACGCGGTGTCCATGAACTCGACGATTCTTCTGTAGCGCTTTACACTAAATACCTTAAAGTTACTGCTCTCGTTCCATTTCGGGATCTCCTCCGCAGGATCAAAGGCCTGAAGCACACCGCCTTGTCCGAGGGGGGAGTAAAAGTACCACTTAGGGATATTGCTCTGCCCTTCGCCGAAATAGCTCTGTTGAACGACCAGCCACACCCTGTCCGTGCTGGCCTCGTAGACGACGCTGTATCCGACCTCGCCATCAATAACAGGCTTGTACTTCCGCTCCTCCGGCAGAGTGCAGGTCCAGGTCCGGATCGGCTCGTTGGCCCCCGAGGCGCTCCAGTTGGAGAAGGAGAAGAGCCCAACCGTCACCTCCCGCTGAGCGGAGGCCTCCGACACCAGCAGAATTTGATCCGGCTCCTTGGCCAGGGCGAAGCCCCTGAAGACGAAGGGACTGCCCTCCAGTGTGAAATCCCGAACCTCCGGCTGGCCGGAATCGCCGCGCTTCAGCGACCGACGGTAAAGATTGGTCTTGTCTCCATCCAGAGTGTAGTAGACGTAGGACGCCGCCTCGTCGTTGGTGATCTCGATGCCAGCCCGGCCCGGTATCGTCATGAAGGGTTCTCCCTCTATTTTTTCCAAATCCTCCCTCCCTCCGGAGAAGGCCTCTGGAACCTGATAGATGAGCGATGTCGCCCCCTCGCTGTCGTAAAGCGTGAAATAGGTTTTTCCATTCCAGTCCATGGCTGTCCAGACGTTGCGCCACGAGCCGCTGTCCTCGTAGAGGTAGTCCTGCTTGTAGGCCCAGGCCGGGGCGCACAGCGCCATCAAAACCGCCAGCGCACACAGGCCCCAGGCCCCTACACCTCCGCTTTTCCTCCGATTCATCTCGATACCTCCCTTTCTCTCCGCTCCAGATTTTCTCTCGCCCCAAAGGTCTTCGGCCCCCGCGGGACCTCCGGTGGAGTTCTCCGGAGGAACCGCAGGGATCACCGTATCCTCACATCCTCTTCTCGATCCTGTACGACAGGTCGTACTGATACGGGACGCCCCTCTCGTACAGGCTGCCCTTCTCATGGACAATGAAGTACGCGGGATTCTTTGGGTCGATGATCTCCATCGTGTTGCCGTCGCCGAATACGATCTTCGTCCCATTCTCGCCCTTCGTCCCCTTATAGGGCGTGTCCGGTATGCGCCCGATCCTGAACCCCTTCTTGGAGGCGGTCGTCCTGGACTTCCACCTCAATGCCTGCCCGACCATCACCTCCCCGGCGTGCGGGCTGGGTTGCTGGATGTACCTGAACAAAACAAAGGACGTCGATTCGAGGACCATCTCGTGTACTTCCCCGTTGGAACCGGTGAAGGTGCCGGACCCGTCGTAGGGCCTCCATCTGCCGTCAAGCCTGGAGAGGTCGACGGGCCCCCCCGGCGTGGGAGACGGATCAGGTGCAGGGCTGGGCTCCGGCGTTGGCCCGGGATTGGGGGTCGGGGAAGGCGAGGGCGCCGGGGACGGATTGGGGGATGGAGCGGGAGACGGGGACGGCGCAGGGCTCGTGTTCCCTCCCTTATCGCCGCCACCTCCGCCCCCGCCGCCGCCGCACCCTCCCAGGGACAGCAGCGCCACGACCAGCAGCACGATCAGAACGCGAGACCATTCAAAACGACGCATACTTCAACTCCTCCTCTCGGTTTTTCAAACGATTTTTTCCCATTCCCCGGACGAAAAGTTCCATGTCGCGGGAAGACTACACCGTTGCGGGAAAACCGCCGTTCTCAGCGCATCCCCATTCCGATGAGAAGCAGCTGGAACGACGGGGACATCAGCAGGGATGCGACAGCAATGATGATGCCGATGACGCCCAGAGCCGTCTGCTTCTTGGCGGCCGCGATGATCCCCAGCAGGATCCCCAAGGGCGCGAAGATGAGCGCAACAAAAAAGATGCTGACGATGCTGCAGATGATGCTGCAGATTCCAAGTGCGCTGCTCTGCCCCTGCACCACGACCACGGCTCCACCCTTCTCCTGTCCATTCTCCCGATTCACTCCGTTCTCCGACATGCAAATCTCTCCTTTCTGAATTTCGCTTTCCGAATTCTGCGGGAAGCGCTCCGTCCCGCCAGCTTCTGCTGTGCCCCTAATTTACCGTCCGGCCAGCCATATCTCAAATGCGTTTGATCGGCCTCCCGCACGGGCTACGATCCGAAGCCCCTCTGGGCAGTCCCAAAAGACGGGCGGACGGTCCGACCGCCCCTTGCGCCGCAGAAGGGACAGGAAGCACATCCGTCAATCCCCCGAAGGGGGCCGCCCTGTGGATTCCCGTTCCATCTCCCGCCGCATCCGCCGCCATGCCTCCAAGAGCTCCTGAGCCCGGGCCATGGACAGGATGCCGCCGCGCCGCGGCTGCGAGAAGCGCTCCAGGTACTCCGCCTCGCAAAAGTCCAGGACCAGAGAAAAAATATCGTCGCTGTAGCGTTCCTTGCACCCCACCGCGATGCGGAGGGACTGCAGCGCAGCCCTCCATCGCGCATCCCGTTTCATACGCCGGAGGATACGGCTGACGTTCGATTGATCCTTCCCCATAACGATGGCGATGTCGCGCTGTCCCCAAGAAAAGTTGTCGGCCAATCGTTCTCTCTCCATTTCCAGGTTTCAGGGCTTCAAGCGTGTATTTGAGGCAAGGGCACCGGCTCACCGGGCATGACCTCTCTGTTCCTCGGAGCCCGTTGCGGTCTTCGTCGTTCATTCCCGGAAGGAATATGGTTCCTGCGCCTCGTCTCCGGCAGGAGGTTTTTTCGACAGGGGACGAATCAGGCATTCCAGGCACTCCGCCTCGCAGAAATCCAGGATCAACAGGAAGATACCATCTCTGTAGCTCTCCCAGCGTCCCGCCGTAATCCGGAATGCCTGTGCCCTCGCGCTCCACCGCGCATCCTGTTTCATGTGTTGGAAGATACGGCTGATGTTCGACTGATCCTTCCCCATAATGATGGCGATATCGCGCTGTCCCCAGAAAAATTTGTTGAACAGGCGCTTTCTCTCCATCTTCAAACGGGCAAAATCGGGGATGGGAACATAGTCGTCGAGCAGAGAGGCCAGACCTTCGCGAAAGAGCAGTTCCCCGACAGACTTTTTCTGCCCCATTCGAAGCCTGCAGCAGTGCGTGAAGACGTTCCTCCTCACGCTCACGGCCTTACGCAGAAGCACGAAACTGCGGCACGCCAGAAGAAGACGCCGACGCTGCTCCCCGCTCAGCCAGGAAGGAAACTCGCTTGTTGCTGGATCTAACCGGGAATCGTCAGTTTTTCTCTTCATCGTCCAATGTCTCCTCTGGCAGGCCCGTTCGTGCCTTCAACAGGCTACCCAATAGGTTATACTGTAAACGCCCCGAACTCAAATGCGTCTGATCGCTTTTCTCTCGTTTTACTCCTCCCGCGGCGTCCCCCGGCCTTGCTAAAAGGCGCGGGCCATTATATCCTGCCCGTGTATTCGGAAGACAGTCGGGATTCGACTTGCAGATTAGACTTATAGGAGGTCCGGCGATGTCAGACGCTCAGCCCTTTCCAACGCCAGAACAGCGGCAGGCCATGGAGAAACGGTGCCGATGGCTGATGAAAACGCGGAAGATCCTGGAGCTCCGCCTGGCGTTCTACGTCCGCAGCTACGACAAGGTGGACTCCGAGGACCCCCTGGGGCGGCGCGAGGCCATGGGCGAGCTGCTCAACGACGACCCCACCCTCCGCATCCCCGCCCTCTCCGGCCTCGTCTTCCGCGGGACAACCGCCCTCTGGAACCAGTTCGACATCGCCCTGGTCATGGACCGGAACCAGTCGAACATCTCGCGCACGCTGAAGGACGTCAAGAACGGCGGCAAATACCCGGAGGCATGGAAGCGGCGCCTGGCGGAGTGCACGCACGAGGTGGACGGCAAAACGGCCGGGTACGACGAGCGCGTCTTCGACCTTCTCCTGGACTGTCAGGAGGAGGACTACCTCCTGCGCTTCCTCAAGCCTCGCAGGGGCCCGGAGCACCGTTCCCGGGAGGAGGAGGAACGAATCCGGCGTTTCTGGGAGGAGGAGAAGAGGAGGGCCGAGGCGGACGTCGGCCGGCTTGGCCTTACGGAGCGGGACGTGTGGGCGCTGCGCCCCGACCACGAGGACGGGGGCACGGACGGCGAGGTTCTGAGCTTGAAGGACGCCGTCGCCGAGCTGCTGCGCGGTATGATGCGCTGGAAGGGCGCCTGGGCCGTCGCCACGCTCCTCTCGATCTACACCGAGCTGTCCACCTTCTTCCACAACATCTACGCCTGGTTCCCTCTGATCTCGCTGGCGGTCGCCGCTCTGTGCGTCCTGTTCCTGAGGCGCGGGACCCCGGGGCGCATTCTGTGGCGTTCCGTGGGGTCCACCTCCCTTCTGATCCTGGCGATATGGTGCGTCTGCTTCGTGGGGCGCGGTTTCTCTGTGGAGAACCCCAGCCTGCTGACGCGCCTTCCCCTGATGGAAAAACTTCAGGAGGGCATCGCCCGGATGGAGGGAATCGAGGCGCAGCGTATCGCCGAGACCCGGACGCTGCTCGAGGAGGCCCTGGGCGTGACGAACGCCTTTCTGACGGAGCGGCACAGAAACGACACGCCCGTCTCGGAGACGGAATACCAGCAGATGCTGCGGCGCACCGAGGTCCGGGAGGTCCCGGAGTCCCTCCGGGACCTTCGCTGCGCGCTGCGCATCAACGAGGCCCGCATTTACCTCGAATGGTCCATAGACGATTACCGGTCGGGTCTGACGAAGCTGCAGACGGCGGAGCGTCTGCTGGCGCAGAGCCGTACCGAGTTGGACGAGCTGGAGAGGGCGGGCCCGAAGGCCGGCGAGGACTTGAGCGCCCTGAGGGGAAAGCTCGCCTCCGCGGAGGCGGCGGCCCTCTCCCTCGGCCTGGACCGCGGCATGTGGCAGGAGCGGGCGGACGAGGCCATCCGCACCGCTGAGGAGGCCGTGTCGCTCCTGAGGGACCGGGGCCCGCTGGAGGCGATCGAGGCGCTGGAGACGTGCTCGAACCTCTTCTACCGCCGCGCGATACTGTCCATGGAGTCCATGGAACCGGTCCGGGGGGACATGGGGCGCGCCGAGGAGGCCGCCCGAGAGGGGCTAGCGCTCTCCAGACGAAACGGGGGCTTCATGTATCCCTCGCTTTCCCTGGCGCTGGGGCTCGCCATGCCCGTCGAGAGCACAGATATGGCCGCGGAGGCCTACGAGGACGGGATACGTCACACGGACATGCAGCTTCAGCCCAACCTGTACGTCGTGCTCTCCGCGGCGCTCGCGGAGGCCTGTGCGGCGCGCCAGATGGAAACGCGGGACCCCGTCCTGGGGAAGAACGCCGAGATGGCGCTGTCGGCGGCGTTCGGCATCCTTAACCGCTACGCCCACATGACGTCGAACGCCTTCCTCCAGTTTGCCGTGGCGCGGGCATCCCTCGCCGTGGGATTGGCGGCGAAGTCCCGGAAGGAGCTCGGAATGGCGCTCGACGCCCTGGACAGGGTTCTGGAGATATGGACGTTCACGCCCTACACCTCCAACCACATCCAGGCGACCTACACCAAAGCTCTGACGCTGTCGGGCCTGGCGTTTTTTCCTCAGGAGCACGAGGACTTCGACAGGCTGGAAAGGGAGGGAGCCGCGATGAATTCCCCCCTGGGGGACCTCATCAAAAATGCGGCCCGGGACGCCCACAGGCAGCGCGACCTGCTGGACCAGGCGGCCAGGTTGAGGACGCTGCAGGAGGCCGTGGAGATTCTGGAGAGGATCGCCTACTACGACCGCACCAATCCGACGCTCTCCCAGAAATGCGCCATGGACCTGTTCACCGCGTACAGGGTCCTGGCGAAAGTCCAGACCATGACGGGCGCCATGAGCACGCTGCTCGGCGAGCCAGGCGCCGAGGGGCACTACTCCGGCGCCGAGAGGGCCATCGTCCGGGCCAGGGAACTGGCCGGAGGGCATGGAGCGGAGAAGATTGCCCAGGACGAAAAGTTTCTGAAAAACACCAAAATGGCGTCCGGAACGGCAAGGATGCTGATGTCCCTGACGGGCAAGACCTCGCAGGACATGGAGGAATTTTTTCTCAAGGGCGTGGGGAGATAATGCAGTTGACGCAGCTGCTTCACGAGCGG
Source organism: uncultured Fretibacterium sp. (assembly GCF_963548695.1). Taxonomy (NCBI): domain Bacteria; kingdom Thermotogati; phylum Synergistota; class Synergistia; order Synergistales; family Aminobacteriaceae; genus Fretibacterium; species uncultured Fretibacterium sp. The sequence continues at coordinate 1,009 of NZ_CAUUWA010000062.1, read as the reverse complement.
GGGTGGGCCGTTGAAGACCGTCGGGATCTGCTGCTGTACATCGCGCGAATCCTCGATATGAAAAACAGGGATAACTGGAAGGAATACCACGGTTTCTTAAAGGAATTGGAAGGAGGGGATCCCATGTCCCTACCGGCATTTTTTGACCTCTACATCGATGAGGAGGTCCGGGCGCGATACCGGGAAGAAGGTAAGGCCGAGGGCCGGTTGGAGGGCGAGCGTCTTCAGGCGTTCGCCACGGCACGAAAGCTGCTTCTGATGGGGCTGGAGGTCCGGAATATCGCCATCGCCACGGGACTCTCCATTGCCGAGATCGAGAACATGAAGTAAGAGAAGCGGCCCCGGGAACAGGGGCCACTCCTTTGCCTCGCATGGGAGGGATCAGGTTTTCAGGGGGCTATCTGCGCCGCAGGAGGAACGAAGCCGTCAGCAAAAGGGCCAGCCCGGGCGTTTCCCAAAAGGCCCGCATCGCATCCGCGCTGCTTTTGTCCTTACTCGTCCGAGGATTGGGTTTCGGAGTCGGTTTGGGGTTAGGGGACGGCTGAAGAGTTCATGCTCCTTCCTCGCTCTCAGCGTATACCCATGTGAATCCCCATTCCAAGAAGAAGCAGCTGGAACGATGGGGACATCAACAGGGATACAACGGCAATAATGATGCTGATGACACCCAGAGCCGTCTGCTTCTTGGCGACTGCGATGATCCCCAGCAGGATCCCCAGGGGAGCGAAAAGGAGCGCAATAAAAAAGATGCTGATGACGCTGCAAATGATGCTGCATATTCCAAGAGCGCTGCTCTGCCCTTGCACCACGATCACGGTCTGCCCCTTCTCCGTTCCCCCCACCTGACTCGCTCCATTCTCCGACATACAAATCTCTCCTTTCCGAATTCGTGGGGTCAAATACTTCCTCCCACTTATATTGTATTTTTCATTTTACTGCCCGCCCATCCATATTTCATACTAATCCGCCTTTAAAGAGGATTTAATCCAAGGAAAGAGTGTGAGAGATT
>NZ_CAUUWA010000061.1 GCF_963548695.1 uncultured Fretibacterium sp. | reverse complement strand
GACGGGACGCCAGTACTGCGGCATCGTACCGACAGGCGGCGGAGCAGGGAGACGCCGAGGCCGCGCGCCGCCTGGCCCTGATGTATTATGAAGGAGAGGGCCTGAAACAGAGTTACGCAAAAGCTGCAAAATGGTTCCGCAGCGCGCTGAAAAACGGAGACGCCGAGGCGCCGCGGTATCTTGGTCTTATGTATGCGGAGGGACTGGGTGTCGGCCAGAATTTTGTGAAGGCCGCGGAGTGCTTTCGCGAGGCTGCGGAGCGGGGAGACGCCTGGGGACAGTTCAACCTTGGGGTTCTGTATTACGGAGGAGAGGGCGTTGAACAGGACTATACCAAGGCCATGGAATGGTACGGCAGAGCCGTTGAACAGGGGCTTGCATCCGCGCAGTTCAACCTGGGCCTGATGTACGAGCAGGGCCGTGGCGTGAAGCAGGATTATGCAAGGGCTGCGGAGCTGTACCGCAGGGGGGCGGAGCAGGGAGATTCCGATTCGCAGTGCAATCTGGGATTCCTGTACAGAAAGGGATGGGGCGTCGCACCGGACGACACGGAGGCGGCAAAATGGTATCGTAAGGCGGCGGAGCAGGGAGACGCTGTGGCGCAGTTCAACCTGGGACAAATGTACGAGAAAGGAGAGGGCGTTGGACAGGACCGCGAAGAGGCTGTCAAATGGTATCGTGAAGCTGCGGGGCAGGGAGACGCAGAAGCACGCTCCAGGCTGTATGCTTTGGACAGCGCCAAGAAAGATTGATCGCCCCCTTTAGGACCGTAAGTCTCAGAACCGTCGCCGGCTGTCAAGTCAATACGAAACAACCGGAGGCGTCTCATGCGTTACAGGAAATTTACGGCCGCTCTGCTGGTGTTCTGCCTGTTCTTTCAGCTATTGGTCAATTTTAAGTTCCGGTAACTTGACAATGGCTGGGAATAATCCGGAACTATTCGCCCTCCAGAAGGGACTTCAGCTCCCTCAGAACAGCATCCACGTCCTGGAGGACATCCCCCGTTTTCTCCTCGAGAGCCCGAAGGCGATCGAACAGGGGCATAGCCTTCATCAGCACCGGGAGCGGAAACAATGCGGTGTCGTACTCCAGCAGAAGCCCGCCGGTCCGCTCGTTCACGGAGGCCGCACGCACGCCTCGGATATCCAGAAGGGACCGCCTCAGGGCCCCGGCGGTCCCCGGATCCCTCAGCAGCCGAGACCGCAGCCGAACCCTCCCCGGCACGAAGCTCTCAATCATAGTCGGCACGGCCGCCATCAGCGGCCCTCCCCCTTTCCGAAGGGTTTCTCCTTCCCCCGCCCCAGCACCGGGGTCAGGGCGTACAGGGCCGCGCTCACCGTGGTCAGGTTATGCAGAAGGGCGGAGAGGACCGGTGTGATGCCGCCCAGAATCCCCAGCCCCAGGAGGATCGTGTTCACCCCGACGATCATCGCATAGTTCCCGTATATCTTCCTCATAACCCCTCGCCCCAGGCGGCGGGCATCCGTTATTCCGGAGAGGCGGTTGTCGGAGAGCACGACGTCCGCAACCTCCCTGGCGATGTCCGCTCCGCTGCGCATGGCGATCCCCACGTCGGCCGCGGAGAGCGCAGGGGAATCGTTAATCCCGTCCCCCACCATGACGACCCCGGAACTTCCCGTCCGAAAACGCTCGACGAAACGGGTTTTTTCGTCGGGCAGCATACGGGCGTGAAACTCGTCGATGGAGAGACGCCCGGCGACGTTCCGGGCGACGCGTTCCTCGTCTCCCGTCATCAGAACGACCCGCCTCACCCCATCCTTGTGCAGGAGGTCCACCACCTCCCCAGCGTCGGAGCGCAGGGGGTCCTCGATGCACAGGAGACCGGCCAGCTCGCTGTCCATCGCCAGATAGAGGACGGAATACCGCTCCAGCGCCCGATCGATCTCCTTCCGTGCCTCCGCACTGCAGACGACCCCCTCGTCCTCGAAGACGAAATGGGCGCTGCCGATCAGGACCTTCCTGCCCCTCCAGAGGGAGACGATGCCGTGGGCCACGGCATACTCGACCTCCGTGTGCTCCTCGCGGTGCTGAAGGCCCTCCAGCTCCGCCTGCCGGACGACGGCGCGCGCTATGGTATGCGGGAAATGCTCCTCAAGACACGCCGCGACCCTCAGGACGTCCTGGCGGGTCCGCCCCCCGAAGGGAATCACGTCGGCGACCCGCGGCGAGGAGACCGTCAGGGTCCCCGTCTTATCGAAGACGACGGTATCCGCACCGGCCAGCGCCTCCAGGAACTTGCCCCCCTTGATCAGTACCCCCCGTTTGGCCCCCTCCCTCATGGCGGCCAGGATCGCCAGCGGGGTCGCCAGGCGAATGGCGCAGGAATAGTCCACCAGGAGCGCGGAGGAGGCGCGGATAGCGTCGCCCGTCAGAAAATAGGTGAGGCCGGCCAGAAGGAAGCTGTAGGGGACGATCTCGTCGGCCATTCGCTCGGCCCGGTTCTGGACCTCCGCCTTCAGCATCTCGGACTCGTCGATCATCTGGGCTATCTTGTGGATTCGGGTCTCGGAGTCGAAGGCCGTGACCCGAACGACGAGCTCCCCCTCCTCGACGACGGTCCCGGCATAGACGCTGAGCCCAGGGCGGCGATGTACCGGCATGGACTCGCCCGTCATCGCCGACTGGTTCACCATCCCCTCCCCGTCCTCCACCACGCCGTCCACGGGGATGACCGTCCCCATACGGACAACGACGAGGTCCTCCAGTCTCAGGTCCGAGAACGGGATCTGGACGTCCGTCCCATCCCTGCGCACCCACAGCTTGTCGATATCGAGCATCAGACTGTCGGACAGGCTCTCGCGGGAGCGCTTGTGGGTCCACTCCTCGAGGATGTCCCCCAGGGCCAGCAGCGTCGTGATGACCGTCGCCGTGCGAAAGTCCCGGCGCAGAAGCGAGACCCCGACGGCCGAGGCGTCCAGGACGGAGACGTTGAGTTTCCTGCGGCAGAGGGCGTTCGTCCCCCTGACGAGCAACGGAACGGATCTCAGGACCGTGAGGGAATAGCGCAGCACGCTCGGGAGAAGGGACCGGACGAGGAGGCCGCCCAGGAGCCTCAAAAGGCTCTCCCCCAGTCCCCCCTCCGGGGAATCCGCCAGCTCCGACCCGTCGATGTCGCCGTAGAATTCGGGTTCCAGCATCCGCACGGCCTCCAGGACCGCATCTCGAACCCGCGGATTATGCAGGATCAGCAGACTTCCAGTTCGAAAAGATGCCTTCACGCGCTCCACGCCGTCCAGCTGCTCCAGAAGGGAGGCGACGACCAGGGACTCCGGCAGGGTAAAGGCGCCTTCACCGCAGCGAAGGCGCAGGCGCCCGGGCAATTCGTGTACGATCTCAAATTTCATCGGATTTTCTTCTATCTACCTTTACTTAAGCATAAAGAAAAGGGCGATCAGCAGCCCGTCGCCCTTTTTCTTCCTCGAACGGTTTCCGACCGTCCCACTACTCCGCAAAGGTCTCCCCGGCATCGCTGTGCTCGTTGGCGTAACGGGCCTCGGCCACGATATCCTCGACGGACTCCTTCATACGGTCCGCAACGCAGGCTAGACGGTCCTTGAGCTCGAGCCCCTTGCTGGCAAGCGCGACCGCCAGCTTTTTACCCCTCCTGCTCTTCACGGCATACGTCGCGCCCACCCCCAAAGCCACACCCGCCCCAAAGAGCAGAACATCCGCGAACTTCATTACTGTCATCCCCCTCGAAAATTAAGATTGAAAAAGTAAGATAAAAGCCATGCAAAAAGCTATCGATAAGCCCATTAACTCATTATTCTTCGTCGTTGTCAAGCCGCCATCGCTCCGACCTGTCCGAAAGCGAGATAAAGGGACGGTCCAAAGCGTCATCCTCTTTCGTCCGGCCTCCTCAAACGGACCTCCGGCTCCGCGGGGATCCCGAACAGGGGGATGATGCGGTCCAGTCCCGTGTAGGTCAAAAACAGCATGGAGATCACGGCGATCCAGGCCAGGTAGTTGTGCAGGATGATGCCGCCGATCGTGACCGTGCCCTCGGCCATGGGATACACCGCGCAGGTGATACCGACGAAAAAGGCCATGTAGGCATGCCAGGGAATCAGCTGGGAGCCGAAGACGGCCATCGCGTCCGCAAAGGTCGCGTTGCGCAGGGCCAGTTTATACATGTCCTTCTCGTCGCCCTCGATGCTGTGCTCCGTCATGTTCTTGATGATGGGGCTGATCGTGACGATTTGGGCCATCTCGTCCGCCAGGGCGGCGTTGCCCAGAAGGCAGAGGGCCGCATTGGCGCACATGAGCTGCCGGACGCTCCTCACGACCCTCAGGATGGCCTCGGCGATGGGGTCGAAGGCGTTCATCTTGCGCATGACCCCGCCGAACGCACCGACCCAGAGCATCATAACGACGGTCCAGTTGCCCGCCGCGGAGAAGCCCGACTGGACCAGCTTCAGAAAAGCCTGGATATCCGTGACCGTCCCGGAAAACCAGCCGAAGATCAGGGAGGAAAAAATCCCCGTCCCCAGGCAGATCAGGGTGTTCGTCCCCATCCCGGCGAGCACCAGCACCAGCACCAAGGGGATCGCCATGTATTGGGGAACGCCGCTCCGGACCTGCTGGAGCAGCGTAACGGCCGCGGGACGCTTCTGCTCCAGGTTGCTCCACACGATATCCGGGATCTGGTTTATGGCCTCGACCGCCTGGCCGGAGGTATCCTTGAGCCCAAGCGAAACGGCGACAAAATAAAACACAACCGCGCCCGAAATCAGGCAAAGGGCGGACCATATGCCCTGATGCCGGACCCTGTCGATAATCGAGACGTTCTGGATTCCGGAGCTGACCACCGTAGTGTCCGAGATCAGGCCGATGTTGTCCCCAAAACAGGAGCCTCCGGCGATCGCGGCCACGGTCAGCACCGTGCTGCCGTCTACGATGTGGTTCAGCCACAGGAAGATGGGGGCACAGGCGGCGAAGGTCCCCCAGGAGGTCCCCGTCGCAACGGAGAGGACCGACGTCACAATCAGGGCCGCCACCGCGACGTACTTGGCCGTCAAGCCCATGGAGAGCGCCATGTTGATGACCGAGGCAGCGACCCCCGTGGCCATGAAGCACTCCGCCACGGCGTAGGCCAACTGGAGGATCAGGAAGACGATGAGATAATACTTCATGTTCTCCAGGCCCGCATCCAGCAGCGTCGAAAAGGAGAACCGATCCGTAAGCATGGCGATGATCGTGGCGATGATGAAGGCGATAGGCGCGGCAAGCAGGATGTCCATCCCGGACATCATGAGCCCTCCAAGGACGATCATGGGGCTCAGTTTGATTAAAGCAATCACAGGATTCACTCCTTAACAAAATTTTGGGGTTACATTATTTTTCCGAGTTGTTTTTTCCTTTCACTCAGGCATCAAGCATCAAGCATCAAACCTCAGCCCCTCGCGCGCCATCAACCAGGCCATGGCCGCAAAGGTCTTGGAGTCCCGAAACGCCCCCTCGGCCAGTCGGCCCGGGATATCCCTCAGGGGAAGCTCCACCACCGAGACGTTCTCGTCGTCGTCCTGGGGCAGGCGCGACGGCGTCAGGTCCTCCGCCAGATAAAGAATCAGCAGCTCCGTGCTGAACCCCGGCGAGGCGTAGAAGCGCCCGATCTCCGTCAATTTGCCGGGTTTGAAGCCCAGCTCCTCCTGCATCTCGCGCACCGCCGCATCGCGGGGCTCCTCCCCCTTCTCCACAAGGCCGGCGCAGACCTCGAGCGTGTCCTCATCAACGGCATAACGGTATTGCCGCACCAGAAGCACGCTGCCCTTCTCCGTAAGGGCTATGATGCCCACGGCCGCGTCGTGTTCCACCACCTCGCGCCTCGCCGTACGGCCGAGCTCGAGAATCACGTCGTCCACCCTCAGGTTCAGGATGTGCCCCTCGTAGATCCGCCGACTGAAAAAACGGCGCTCGGCCCTCCCCACCTCCCGTACACCCATCACGACATCGACACCTTTCTGCTCAAGTAACGCTCTAAATAACGATCTAAATAACGGAAGAACGCCAAAGACGATCCGGCGTTCTCTCCATCGTCCATTTTCATTTTATCAAAGGCATTTTTATCAAATGCATTTTGGCAAAGGCTGCGCATGGGAGAGCGCGATCGGGGAGCATCACCCCGGAGACAGCCAGAGATATCGGCCCGTCGTTCGACACATCCTTGCCGTGTCCGAGCTCTCCGTCCCGCAAGCCCCGTAACGCTCCAGCCGCCCCTCCGCGGCGTTGGCGTGCGCCATCAGCCCCTCGCCCCTCGCAAGCCGCGAGACGAGGGGCGCCAGGCTCGCCATCCCCTCCCGTGTCAGTCTCTGGTGCGTGCAGACCTTCAGGAACGTCCCCACCCAGACCCCTCCCGTGTAGCGTGCGGCCCTCAGCGTGGGTAGGGTGTGGTTGGTCCCGGAGGCATAGTCCCCGAAGACCTCCGCCGTATAGGGCCCCAGAAACAAGGAACCGTAATTGTAAAGGGAGTCCATCAGATCGCCGGGGTTCTCCGCGTGGACCTCCAGATGCTCCGGGGCCCGGTCGTTCGCGAGGGCGACGGCCTCGTCCATCGAGCCCGCAAGGAGGACCTCCCCGTAATCCTCCCAGGACCGCCGGGCGATCTCCGCCGTCTCGAGCGTCTCCAGACGGCGTTCCACCTCCGCCACGACGCGCTCGGCCAAAGCCCGGTCCGTCGTCACGACGGTCCCCCTCGCCGTGGGGTCGTGTTCGCACTGGGCCAGCAGGTCCAGCGCTATCAGTCCCGCGTCGGCCGCAGCATCGGCCAGGATCAGGACCTCGCTGGGGCCCGCAAAAAAGTCGATCCCCACCTGGCCGTAGCACTGGCGCTTCGCCTCGGCAACATAACGGTTGCCCGGCCCCACGATCAGGTCCACGGGGGCGATCCGCTCCGTTCCGTAAGCGAACGCCGCGATGGCCTGGGCCCCCCCAATCGCATAAATCTCGTCCACCCCCGCGACGGACAGGGCGGCCAGGGTCCTGGGGTGGATGGAACCGGTCCCCCTCATGACGGGAGAACAGGCCACAACCCGCTTCACGCCGGCGGTCCTCGCCGGGATGGCCAGCATCAGCGCCGTGGAATAAAGCGGATAGCTCCCACCCGGCACGTAACAGCAACACGATTGGACGGGGATCACGCGATGTCCCAGGAACACCCCCGGGACGGGCGAGAACTCCGGAATCTCCCTCAGCGCACCCCTTTGGGCCTCCGCAAACTTTCGAATGTTCCCGGCGGCCCTTCGGATATCCTCGAGCTCCTCCTCGGAGACCTCGCGGCAGGCGGCCTCGATCTCCTCCGGCAGGACGCGCATCCGCTCGCGCGGGCTGCCGTCGAACTTCCTCCCATAACGAATCAGCGCCTCGTCCCCATGGCGGCGGACGTCCTCCACAATCGCTCCCACCGCCTCGCACAGCTGCCCATCCGCCGAAGCGGGCTCTCCCTTCCCTGCCTTGATGACCTCCACGCCCAACGCCTCCTTTTGAGCAGGTATTTTATCATGCTAGTACAACAAATCAACTCGCGGAAGGGAAAAATATGTTATGCCCCCTTCTGTGATCCTGGAGTATTGTTCCTCCACGTCCGCTCGTAGCTCATCCTCCTGCCGAATTTCGTCCTTTTTCGGATGTCCTCGTCGGTAAAAAACTGCATGAAGGAGTCCGGTTCAAGTCCTACAATGTACCCATCATCGATGAAAACGGCTGTAACAATAACAGCTGTAATACAATCTGGAGGTGTTTTTGTCATGTTGCATTCCGGTTCGAGATACAAACGTTATGCGGGGGTCGCCCTGGCCGTTCTTCTGGCCCTGGGGGCGGTCCAAGTGGGGACGGCCCAGGCCGCGTCCGGCGCGGCGGTCATGTCGCCCGTCGTCCCCATCGTAAAGAAGACCTCTCCCGCCGTCGTGAACATCGACGTGGAGACCAAGGCCAGGCGTACCGCGATCCCGTTCCCCTTCGACGACGATCCCTTCTTTCGGCAGTTCTTCGGCGATGCGTTCAAGAACTTCACACGTTCCGTCCCCATGAAGGGACGCGGGTCCGGCTTCATCGTCTCCAAGGAGGGACGGATTCTGACGAACAACCACGTCATCGACGGCGTGGACAAGATCACGGTCACCCTCTCCGACGGCAAGACCTATTCGGCGAAGGTTTTGGGCAAGGACCCCACCTTCGACCTCGCGGTCATTAAAATCGATCCCGACGAGGACCTTCCGGTCCTCGAACTTGGGGATTCCGACGCCGTCGAGGTGGGGGAATGGGTCGTCGCCATCGGGAACCCCTACGGCTTCGAGCACTCCGTGACGGCGGGCGTCATCTCCGCGAAGAACCGCAGCATCCACGCACAGGACGTGAATTTCGACGGGTTCCTCCAGACGGATGCGGCCATCAACCCCGGCAACAGCGGCGGCCCTCTGCTCAACATGGAGGGGCAGGTCGTGGGCATCAACACGGCCATTCTTCCCTATGCCCAGGGGCTGGGCTTCGCGGTGCCCGTCAACATGGCCAAGCAGATCATGGGCGACCTCGTCTCCTACGGCAAAGTCAAGCGCGGCTGGCTGGGCATCTCCGTCCAGAACCTGACGCCCGAGATCGCGGAGGCCTATGGCGTCAAGGCCAAGAACGGCGTGATCGTCGGCGATGTCTTCCCGGACTCCGCGGCCGAGAAGGCCGGTCTGATGCGCGGCGATGTGATCACGGCTATCGATGGGGAGAAGGTCAAGGACGTGCAGTGGTTCGTGAACCGGATTCGCTCGCTCGCCCCGGGGTCCACCCTTCCGATAGAGGTGGTGCGCGACGGGAAGACGATAAGATTCAAAGCTCGGCTGGACGAGAGGCCCAACACCCAAAGCGGCGAGGAGGAGCGGTCCGACGATCTATCCGAGAGCACGAGCGACGTGCTTGCCAAGGTTGGGCTGGAGGTTGCGCCCTTAACGAAGAGCCTGAGCAGGAAGTACAATTTGGAGGTCCGGAGCGGCCTCGTCGTCGTGGACGTCAAGGACGGGTCGTCCGCCCAGATGTCGGGAATCCGCGAGGGCGACCGGCTGCTCCAGGTGAACGGCAGAAAGGTCGAGACCCTCGAGGACCTGGATGGGGCCATGAAACGACAGTCCAAGGCCGTTGTGCTGTTGATCGACAGGGGCGGAAAGACCTTCTTCGTGTCACTCCAGGCGGACGAGGGAAAATAGCGAAGGGAAAATAACGAAAAGGGTGTACGAAGGATGGAAAAGGATAGGGTATAATATATATGAAAGAGCCCGCCTGGAGAGGGAGGCGGGTTTGTTACTATGGGCTACCGAAGCGGGGCGGTCACCCCGCCTCGGACTTACGCCCTCCGCGGGTTATTTGCGCGTTTTGAAAAGCCGGATAATTTCGGCAAGGGCTCGTAGGAGCGAAGCAACCGCTCTTACGAGCTCTATTGTTCTTTTCACGCGTTCACCCCCTTTCGGGGGAAGCCCCTGGCAGCTTTGCCCAGTGATCCGGGCACCTCTCCTGCTGTTATTCTACCTCATATCATGCTTGATTTATATTATGCTTTGAGCTCCTTTCGATACTCCGACTCCAGCGACACCCCGTCGAAGGTCCCCATGCGGTTCATCACGGCCAGGGCGTCGTCCACCACCTGCATGGCGAGGGGACAGCCCGTCCCCTCCCCCAGCCTCATGCCGAGGTTCAAGAGCGGGGTCAGCCCCAATGCCCGGGCCGCAACCGCATAGCCGGGCTCCTTGGAGAGGTGTGAGGCGATCATGAACCCCTTCGAGAGCGGGGAGAGCCTCGCGGCCAGAAGGGCCCCGGCGATGGAGATGACCCCATCGACGAGGACGGGCAGACGGTAGACCGCCGCCCCGAGGAAGACACCCGTCATCGCGGCGATGTCCAGGCCCCCGACGCAGGAGAGGATGTCGATGGGATCGTCCGGGGTCGGGCGGTGAAGCTCCAGCGCCTCCCCGATCACGCGTTTTTTTCTGGCGAACGACTCGTCCGTCAATCCCCCGCCCCGCCCCACGGCGTCGTCGGGATTTTCCAGGCCCAGCGCGGCCATGATACAGGCCGCCGCCGGCGTGGTGTTGCCCATCCCCACCTCGCCGGCCCCCACGATCTGATACCCCTCGGCCTTTGCCTCTCCGACAAGGCCAATGCCCAGCTCCACAGCTTGGGTCGCCGTCTCCATCGTCATGGCCCGTGTTCGGAAAAAGTTCTCCGTGCCGTTGGGCATCAGGCGATGCGTCGCATCGATGCACGGGTGCGGAGCCAGGTCCCGCACCCCCAGGTCAAACAGGCGAAGCTCGACCCCAACGTGGCTGCAGAGCACATTGATGCCGCATCCAGCCCTGTTGGCGTAGAACTCCATCAATGCCTTCGTGAAGTACTGCGGTGAGCCGGACACCCCTTCCTCGTAGACTCCATGGTCGGAGCCGAAGAGGAAATGGATCTTCCGGTCCGCCGTATTGTGGAGCTTCCCGGTGATGCCCGCGATACGGATGGCTATGGCCTCCAGCTCTCCGAGGCTGCCGGCGGGCTTGAGAAGGCGGTTCTGATGCTCCGCCGCCGCCGCCATCGAGTCCGCGTCGAGGGGACGGATGAGGCCCAGGGCCTCGGCCAGAGAGAGGGTCTCTTTCATCTCGCTCATCGTGCTCTTCAACTCCCTTTGTCTTTGCATCCCCCGTATTCGGGGAATCTCTTTCGATTTAATTTCATCCGGTCTCGTCCGGGACCATCCCGCAGTTCCTCCGATTGTATAATAAAGGCGAAAAAAATTGCAGATGCGGGGAATGACGTTCGAAGAATGGCGTATATGGATTTTGTCCTCATCCTGGGCACGGCTTTGCTGCTGGACGTTCTGCTGGGCGACCCGGAAAAACTGCCCCATCCCGTCGCCGGAATAGGACGAGTCATCGGTTTCTGGGAGGCACGCCTCTACCCCGGAGAGGGGGAGCGGAGGGAGGGGCGACGGCGCGGCATTCTTCTCTGTGCCGCCGTACTGGCCACGACGGCCGCGTCCGTCGGCCTGCTCCTGTTGGGGGCCTCCGTTGCTCACTGGGCTCTTTTCTCGGTGGAGGTCTATCTGCTTTACGCGGCGCTCGCGTGGCGCTCCCTGAAGGACGAGACCCTCCCGGTCGCTACGGCGCTCTTCAGGGGCGACCTCGACGCGGCCCGGTCGGCGCTGTCGCGCGTCGTCGGACGCGACACGGATGTTCTGGACGAGGCCGGCATGGTGCGTGCCGCCGTGGAGACGGTGGCGGAGAACTCCGTGGATGGGGTCCTCTCCGTGCTCTTCTTTGCGGCCCTGGGGTATGTTGCCGGGGGGTGCGTCGCAGCGGTGCTGAGCGTCTGGACCTTCAAGGCCGTGAGCACCTTGGACTCCATGGTGGGCTACGAGGACGAGCGCTATCGGGACTTCGGTTGGGCGAGCGCGCGGCTGGACGACGTCCTGAACTTCCTTCCCGCGCGGATCGGAGGGGTGGCTGCGGTGTTGGCCGGGGCCTGCCTGGGGTATCCCCTGCTGCGGGGCCTTCGCGTCCTTCTGCGAGACCGAAGGAAGCACAAAAGCCCCAACAGTGCGCACGGCGAGAGCGCCTTCGCGGGACTCCTGGGCATCCGGCTGGGCGGAGGCGGCATCTATGGAGGGGTCTTAGAGGAAAGGCCCTGGCTTGGCGACGCCGTGCGGGAGCCCGAGCCCGAGGACATCCTGAGGGCCCACGCCCTGCTGGACGCCGCCGTTGCGCTGTTCGTGCTGCTGACCCTCCTTGCCCTGCACGGCCTGGCCTGACCGGCGCACAGGAGGAAAGGAGCGCGTTATGACACAGCCCGAGGCAAATTTCTCCCTCCGTCCGCACGGCGCGAACCCCGAGAAACTATATGCGGCGATGGGGCTCCCCATGCCGGAGCGCATCGTCGACTTCAGCGTCAATACGAATGTCCTGCCTTCCCCTGTGACGCCGGAGATCGACCTGATCCGCTGCCTGTCCGAATACCCCGACGACGACGCCCTCGCGCTTCGGACGCTCGTGGCGGAGCGCGAGGGACGTTCCCTCGACGAGGTGCTCTTCACCAACGGCTCCAACGAGGCCCTCTACCTCCTGGCCTCTCTCTTCGTCGGGACGACCGCCGCGGTGCTCCAGCCGGCTTACGGGGAGTATCGGCGGGCGCTCGGGGCCTTCGGGGTGCCGACAACCGACATCTTCGACCTGCGGGATGTGGAGGGGAAGGCCCTCGTCTTCGTCTGCAACCCCTGCAACCCCACGGGGGGCCACATCCCCTTTGGGGAACTGGAGGCCCGCGCACGGGCAAACCCGCGCACGCTCTTCGCCGTCGATCAGGCGTATTCGGACTTTCTGCTCCCGGACGGCGAGGAGGTATCCCCTGATTTCGGCGCGCTTCCCAACATCCTGCTCCTGCGGTCGCTGACGAAGCTCTACCACCTCTGCGGGGCGAGAATCGGGTACGTCCTGGCGTCCCGAAGCTGGGTCGAGCGGCTCAAGGGACGCCAGCCGACCTGGAGCGTCAATGCCGTCGCGCAGGAGACGGTCCTGAGCTTCATGAAGGACGGGACCTGTGCCCGGAGGACGCGCGCCTTTTACGCGGCGGAGACGCCCCGTTTCATGGAGGCCGTGGCCCGCTCGGGGTTTCGGGTGCGCCCCTCGCGCGTGCACTTCTTCCTGATCGAGGTGGATGACGACGTGCGCGTCATTCGAGGGCTCCTGGAACGGGGGCTTGTGGTGAGACACACGCGCAATTTCCCCGGCCTGGACGGGTGCTGCATCCGGGTGGCGACGCGCATGCCCGACGAGAACGCCCTTCTGGTCCGGGCCCTCTCGGAGCTTGCCTGACGAGAGCGTTGCTTTGAGCCCGCGGGTTTGCCCGATAAGGAGGCAAAGAGCATGAACCCAGGAAAAAGAACCTTCCTCAAAGCCTGTTTTACAGCCTGTTTATCGTTGGCGGTATTGCTTGGAGCATACGGCGTACGGACCATTTCGGTCACCCCCATGGGGAGCTCCCCTTCCGCAAGGATACTTCCGGGCGACAGGGCAAGGGAAGCGGCGGAGACACCGCCACCTGCGTTGGAGCTGGACTTTCAAGGGACCCCCTTCTACATCGATTGTTCCGCCTCCGAAGAGGAGGACGTGTGGCGCGCGTTCCAGTGGCCCGACGGGCCTATCGGGGAAAACAGGC
>NZ_CAUUWA010000060.1 GCF_963548695.1 uncultured Fretibacterium sp. | reverse complement strand
GCTCTCCATGACGAAGAAGCTGATCGCGCTGGAGTGCCCCGACCCCAAGGACAAGTCGGCCTTCACCGCGTACCTGAACTCCTTCAGCCGCTATGATGCCATCAAGGAGGAGCAGGCCCGGATTGCCAAGACCGAGCTGCTCATCCTCTGGACGGACTACTTCAAGGCGCCGCACCTGGAAAAGTTCCCCCAGCTGCACGACCTGTTCTGGAGGGCGGCGAAGCTCTGCTCCGCCTGCAAGGTCGAGGTGAACCTGAGCCATGCCGAGGAGCTGATGGAGTGCATCAAGGAGGTGCACCGCATCTTCTGGTCCACGAAGGGGCGGGAGGTCGCCTGGTATACGGCGAGTTGATGAGCCGGAGAAGCTGACGGTCGTCGTCCGGGGGCACAGCATGTACCCCACCCTAAGGGATGGCGAGCGGGTCGTGGTGGATACGACGGCCTGCAGGAAGGCGCCTCCCGCCGTGGGGGACGTCGTCCTGGCCCGTCATCCCTTCATGAGGGACACGTGGATGATCAAACGCATCGTCGGCGTCGCCGACGACGGCCGTTACGTCCTTCAGGGTGACAATCCCCTGGAGAGCAGCGACAGCCGGAGTTTTGGCCCGGTCCCCCTTCGGAGCATCCGGGGGAGGGCGGTGTACAGGGCCGGTGGCTCTCCTCTGTCGCCGGCCCCGGTCGAAAAGGAATAGCCCCGTTCCGCAGCGGAGGATATGAAGAACCTGGCAGGCCGACGGCTTCAGCCGTCGGACTGTTTTTTCGGGGCCGAGGAACGGCCCGGGATTGATAATAAGTACAAGGCTATCTCCTGCCAGGTAACGGCTCCCCCCAGACTATTCGTAATTGAATTCAATTCTTGCCGTCAATTGGGTGCTTTGTTTTATAAATCCATGAAATAAAGTAATTCTTATCCGATAACCCTTATGAAACTTTATTCCTTCGTGGAGAGGCGTACGTCAGCGGCTTGGCACAGGATGCGCTTCGATATGATTTATTTATGAATAGTTTCTTTGTAAACGCCATCGTTACAATAGATTTGTTGTATTGAAGTTCTATCCTGACCAGAATATAATTTGTCTTGGGTTGAATTTTGTGGTAAGGGTCGAGTTTTTGGGAGCGCCAATTCCTGGAGGTGTGCGGGTTATGAGTGCAAGAGAACTGAAACAACCGGCTACAGCATTTGCTTCTCCTCGTTTTTGCAACGTTGGCAATTTTATGCGGATGGAGCGGGTTGCGGAACCGGATGGGTTGGACTTTGCCATTTATGGCATCCCTTTCGATACCGCGTGTTCCTATCGTTCGGGTACCCGTTTCGGGCCGCAGGGCATACGGAATATCTCCGTCATGATGAAGACGAACAATCCGGTGCATGAGGTCAATATTCTCGATTACCTGAAGGGAGCGGATATGGGGGATGTCAATATCGTGCCCGGTTATATCCACCCGACCTATGCCGCCATCGAGGCGTTCGCGTCCAGGATACTGGATGCGGGGGCCCTTCCGATCGCTTTGGGAGGGGACCATTCCATCACGCTGGGAGAGCTGAGGGCGGTGGCGAAGAAGTATGGGCCCGTCAGCCTCATCCATTTTGATTCCCACGCGGACATTAACGATGAGGTCTTCGGCGAGAAGTATAATCACGGAACGCCTTTTCGGCGTGCCATAGAGGAGAAATTGATCGACCCCCACAAATCCATCCAGATCGGCATGAGAGGATCGCTGTACGACGCCGGGGAGTTCAAGCTGGCTGCAGATTTGGGGTTGAAATTGATTCCGACTCACAAGGTGCGCGAGATGGGAATCCCCGCGGTCTTGGAAGAGATCAACAAGCGAGTGGGTAAAAACAAGGCCTTCCTTACGTTTGACATCGACTTTGTCGATCCGGCCTATGCGCCGGCCACGGGGACTCCGGAGGTTGGAGGGTACTCCACCTTCGAGGCCATCAGCTTCATTCGCGGCCTGACGGACGTCAACTTCGTGGGGTTCGATATCGTCGAGGTAGCGCCGCCCTATGACGTTGCCGAAATCACCTCTTTAGCGGCCTGCAACATTGTCTTCGAGTTCCTGTCCGTACTGGCGCTTCAGAAAAAGGAGGGCAGAAGGGCGTAAAACTGAAGGGGGAGGGGCGATAAGCGCTCGGTCGAGGACATTTTATGGTCAGGGGGGACTGCAAATGAAAAATTTGGAACGGGTCAATGGCCTTTGCGAGAGGGTGGAGAAATTCATCGTCTCTTGGGGAACCATCACAATGGCCGTTGTCTCCATTATCAATGTCTTGAGCCGAAATATTTTTCACGTCAGCTTTTCCTGGGTGGAGGAGATCAGTCAGTTTTCCGTGGTGCTGGTGACCTTCGTCGGAACGGCCTACGCGGCCCGGACGGGACTCCATATCAGGATGACCGCCTTATCGGACATCATGGGGTACAGGGGCAGGAAATTTCTGGTTCTTCTCACCTCCTTGGGGACAACTGTTTTCCTGTGCCTTATGATGGGGTATGGCATCCTGTATGTCAAAGGGCTTTATATGATGAACAAATACACACTGGGGTTGCAGATCCCGGTTTACGTCGTCATGCTTTGGGTTCCCGTCGGTTTTTTTCTGGCGGCGGTCCAATACCTTGCGATCTTCTGGAAAAATCTGACCCATAAGGGGATTTTCATCGCCCCGTCCGTAGCGGAATCCGGGGTGGAGGACGGACGGACGCTTTCCGAGGGAGTGCTCTGATATGCTGTGGTTTTTGATGGGAACAATGCTCGGCCTGCTTATCCTGGGTTTTCCCATGATGGTGCCTCTGGGAACGGCTGCATTCTTGACCGTCTTTCTGTTTTTCCCTATCGATCCTGCCATCCTGGTGCAGCAGATCGTCGGCGGGGTTCAGCCCGTATCGCTGACGGCCGTTCCTCTGTTCATCCTCGCTGCGGACATCATGACCTCGGGGCAGGTGGCCGAGCGGCTGCTGACATTCGTAGTCAAGCTGGTGGGGCATAAACGTGGGGGTATCCCGATCTCTACGACCATTGCCTGTACGCTCTTCGGCTCGGTTTCCGGTTCCACCCAGGCCACGGTCGTGGCCATCGGCGGCCCCTTGCGTCCGCTGCTCCTCAAGGCCGGGTACGATGCCTCCTTTTCAACGGCCTTGATCATCAATGCGGCCGTCATTGCCCTGCTCATACCCCCCAGCATCTATATGATCGTCTATGGGGTGGTGGGAGGCGCCTCCATCGGGGATTTGTTCATCGCGGGGGTTGGTCCCGGGATCCTCATCTGCATCCTGTTTTGTATTTACGGTTGGCTCAAATCGGGAAAGGAGCACTCGGCGCCGGAGGCCTCGGGTTCCGAGAAGTGGCTGGCGTTCCGTCGGGCCATCCTCAGCTTCTCCTTCCCCGTCATCATCTTCGGAGGAATATACTCCGGGATGTTCAGTCCGACGGAGGCTGCCGCGGTGTCCGTCTTCTACGCCTTTCTGGTGGAGTACTTCATCTATCGTTCCATCAAGCTTTCGGATATCCCGAGGATCGCGTTGCGCACGGGTACGGTGACCGCCATAGTCTTCATCCTGATCGCCATGGGACAGGCCTTTTCCTGGACCATTTCCTTTGGACGGGTCCCCAACATGATCCTGCCTGCGCTCCTTGGGGACGCTCCCTCGTCCGTCCGCATCATGTTCGTTCTGACCATAACGTATTTCCTGGCCTGCATGTTCGTCGACCCCATCGTCGTCATCATGATCCTGACGCCCATCTTCAAACCGGCGATTGCGGCCGCAGGTTTGGATAATATCCTGTGCGGCATCATCGTTACCCTGCAGGCTGCCATCGGGTCTACGACGCCTCCCTTCGGCTGCAATATTTTTACGGCCATGGCCATTTTCAGGCAAAAATACGCGGACGCCATCCGCGGAACCTTTCCCTTTGTCGCCATTATGGTCGCAGTGTCCGTTTTATTGATCTATTGCCCGAAGGTAGCCCTGTTTCTGCTCGATTTGTCGCGGTAAGTGCCGAATGTAGGATGTTGTGTGTGTAGGATGTTGAGGGTTCTATCGGCTTTCCAGGAGAAGGAGGAAAAGGAAATGAGAAAGTGTGCGGTCTTTTTTCTGTTGTGCGTCATGGTCTTGAGCTTCGGGGCCGTTCCGGCCTCAGCCGCCAGGTACGATTGGCGGTTGGCCAGTGAGGAGCTGGCCGATAGTGCGGTGGACCTCTATGCCCATGAGTTTGCCCGCCTTTTGAAGGAGAAGTCGAACGGCGACATCCAGTTGGAGGTCTTCCCTCACGGCACTCTGGGGACCCCCACCGAGATGTTCGAGCTTGCCCTGAACGGCGCGGTGGAGTTCTGCCTGATCGCCCCCGGACAGTGCAGTTCCATCATTCCCGAGAACCAGATTTTTCTGCTTCACTTCCTGTTTTCGATGGACGACGACAAAAATGCCGAGTTCCTGCGCAAAAGCAAGGCGATCAACGAAAAACTGGGGGCCGTCTATGAAAGCAAAGGGCTGAAGGTCCTGAACTTTTTTAACGAGGGTGCCATGTACTGGACGGCCAACAAGCCGCTTCGCAAGCCGGAGGACTTCGAAGGCGTCAAGTTCCGTGTGATGCCCTCGGAGCTCTTGTTGGAGATCTACAAGGCCTATGGCGCCAGTCCCACGGCCGTATCCTTCAACGAGGTCTACAGCGGCCTCCAGCTGCACATCATCGATGGCCAGGAGAACCCGCCCTACGTCATACAGGAGATGAAATACATGGACGTACAAAAATGCCTGATCGCGTCCAAGCACAACATCTTCGTCATGCAGCATCTGGCGAACCTGAACTTCTTCAATGGGCTCCCGGAGGACATCAAACGGATCGTCGTGGAAAGCGCCGCCGAGGCTTATCCTTACGTGAACAAGGTCCAAAAGGAGATGAACGCACAGAGGCTGGATATGATGGTCAAGGCCTTCAAAAAGGATCAATCCCTGGTGGAGCTCACGCAGGAGGAATTCAACGCCTTCCGTGAGATCGCAAAGAAGGCGGACGGAAAGTACTTTGAGTTCTCCCGGAATCCTGAGTTCGCCAGAGAGCTCCTTCAGGAGTTTCGTCAGGAGATGGCGGCCATCGAGGGAAAGTAATCTCTAAATCTCCAGAACGGCATCCCCAGGGGTTCTTTTCCTTATGACCCCCTGGGGATGTTCGCTTCAATGAAAGCTTGGAGACTACCTCTTCTTACCCTTGTTCGTGTTGTATTTTTTCAGCTTTCTCACGACGGAGGGCTGGCTGATTCCCAGGGCGCGTGCCGTGGCCGTCGTCGTTTTATATTGCTCGAAGGCCTGCAGAATGATCCTTTTCTCGTAGAACTCCAGAGCGTTCTTCAGATTGAAGTCCTTGTCGTTCAGGTTCCGGGCGTACGAGGCGATGAAGTCCGGAATATTGGAGCTCTGTATCACCGTGTCGGGGCTCGTCAGGAGCACGCGTTCGATGACGCTTTCTATTTCCCGTATGTTTCCGGGCCAATTGTAGTCCAGCAACATGTCCAGCGCCTGTTGGGTGAAGCGTTTGTTGAGCTTGTGGGCCTTGTTCTTCTTCTCCAGAAAGTGGAGTATCAGCGCCAGGGTGTCATCCGGACGTTCGCGAAGGGGGGGAATTTCCAGGGGAATGGTGTTGAGAAGGTAGAACAGCTCCTCTCGGAACTCGCCATCCTGAACCATTTGCTTCAGATCCTTTTGAGAGGAGGCGATGAGGCGAACGTCGAGGTCGCTTGCCCCTTCCGCATCCCTGGAGGAGGACGGGTCGCGCGTTTGTTTGAAAAGCGTTACCAGCCGCAGCTGAAGATCGAGGGGAAGGTTGTCCACCTCGCTGATAAAAAGCGTCCCCGATTCGGCAAGTTCCAGGGCGCTCATCCTGGCCTCTTCCCAATCTTTTTCGGCGCCGTATCCCGGGTCCCCAAAAAGCTCCGTCTCCAGGATGCGTCCGGGGATGGTGCGGCAGTTGATCTCGATGAAAGGGCCGGTGCGGCGGAGGCTTTCCTTGTGCAGGATCCTGGCCAGATAGCTCTTTCCCACCCCCGATTCGCCGGTGATTAAAACGGGAACCGTGTAGGGAGCGATGCGCTGTACGATCTCACAGAGTTTTTTCATGGCGCGGCTCTCCGCGACAACGGGGCAGAGCTCGATGAGCTTTGAGCGCAGGGCCCTGTTCTCGCTGGAGCAGCGGCATAAATCCCTTTTAATGCGCAGATACTTTTCCTCCAGCTCCTCCATCGATTGAATGTCCCAGGAGGAAAAGGAGACGACATAGACAATAGCTCCCTCTTCGTCATGTATGGGGATACCCGTGACAAAAAGCTGGATTCCCTGTTTGTTGGGCTGCCTGCCCGTCACTTTCTTCCCCTGTTCCAACACCATGAGCGTGACGCAGGGAGAGAAGATTCCCTTTTGCACGAGAAGCTCGATGGGCTTGCCGATATAGTCCCTGGCGTCGAAGCCGAAATTTTCCTCGCAGGAAGCGCTGACATTGAGCAATATGCCGCGACCGTCCGTGATAGTCACGCTGTCGTGGATATAATTCAGCAGGACATTGTTGAGAAGCTGCGGCATTCCCTGCGCCAGATGGCGGGGTAGGGAATCGGAAGCAGTCATGGGGCGACATCTCCTCCCATCTCATCCATGGAAGTGAAAGCACTGAATTGAATCAGCGTTTCCCTGGGTTTCCGCTTTGATGTAAAAGGACGCAGGGCAAAACCATGGCGTCGTCAGGCCATCTTCAGGCCCGTGCTGATCCGTGTCGCGATCCTCACGGCCTCCATGGCGTCGCGGGCGTAGTGGTCCGCGTCCACGTATCGGGCCAGGTCGGGGGTCAGGACGGCGCCGCCCACGATCACCTTCACCTCCGGGCACTCCCGCCTCAGGTTCTCGATGGTCTCCTTCATGCTGGCGACGGTCGTCGTCATCAGGGCGCTCAGCCCCACGATGCGGATGCCGTTCCGCTTGACCTCGGCTACGATCCGCTCGGGGGGCACGTCCCTGCCCAGGTCCAGGACCCGGAAGTTATAGTTCTCCAAGATGACCTTCACGATGTTCTTGCCGATATCGTGGACATCCCCGTACACCGTCGCCAGCGCGATGGGCTCGCCGATGGGCTCGTCCCCGCCCTTCGGCCCGGAGCCCAGCCTCTCCCTCAGGCACTCGAAGGCGGCCTTCGCGGCCTCGGCGGACTTGATGAGCTGAGGGAGAAAGAGCCGCTTGGCCTCGTAGTCCCTCCCCACGGCGTCGAGCGCCGGGACGATGTGCTTCTCGACGACATCGAGCGGGGGCAGGGCGTCCAGGAGCTCCCGCGTCCGCTCCGCGGCCTCCTCCTTCAGCCCCCGCGCGATGGCGGACGCCAGGTCCCCCTGAGAGGCCGTGGGGGTATTCGGTGCGTCCACTGCCGCTCCGGCAGCCTGCCGGGAGGGGGTGGGTGCACTCTCCGGATGCGCCTCGCAGTAGGCGATGTAGTCCTGCGCGTTCCGGTCCGTTCCGATCAGGAGGCGCCACGCGGCCAGGGTCTCCCGCATCCCGGCGTCGCCGGGGTTGAGGATGGCCGCGTCCAGCCCCTGCATCAGGGCCGCCGCGAACAGGGTTCGGTTCACCAGTGGGCGCCGGGGCAGTCCGAAGGAGACGTTGCTGAGCCCCAGCATGGTGCGGACGCCCAGCTCTTCCCGGACCATCCGCACGGCCTTCAGGGTCTCGCGGACCAGATCCTGCTGAGCCGAGGCGGTGAGCGTCAGGCAGTCGATCAGGATGTCGCGCCGGGGGATGCCGATCCGTTCGGCCTCCTCGACGATGCGCCGCGCCACGGCAAGCCGGGCCTCCGCGGACTCGGGGATGCCGGAGTCGTCGAGCGTCAGCCCCAGGACGCAGGCCCCGTACTTTCTGGCGATCGGCAGGACGGTGCGCAGGCTCGCCTCCTTACCGCTCACCGAGTTGACCAGGGGCTTGCCGTTGTAGATGCGTGCCGCAGCCTCCAAGGCCTTTGCGTTGGCGGAGTCGAGCTGGAGCGGAAGGTCGATGATGCCCTGTATCTCCATGACAACCCGGCTCAGGAGGGCGGGCTCGTCGATGTCCGGCAGTCCCACGTTCACGTCCAGGACATGGGCCCCCTGAACCTGCTGTTTCAGGGCCTCCTTCAGCACGTAGTCCATGTCCCCGGTGCGCAGCGCGGCCTGGAGGGCCTTCTTCCCCGTGGGGTTCAGGCGCTCGCCGATGATCGTGAAGTCTCCGTCGAAGACCACGGCCCTCGCCGGGGTGCAGATCCCGGTCGTCTCGGGGACGGAGCGGGGGACGACCGTCCTCGTCCTGTGGGAGACGACCTGTACGGTTTTTGCAATGTACTCCGGGTTCGTGCCGCAGCAGCCGCCCAGGACGGCGGCCCCCATGCCGGCGAATCGGGACATGATGTCCGCGAACCGGTCGGGCGTCACGTCGTAGGAGGAGGCGCCGCCCCGCATCACCGGCAGGCCCGCGTTGGGCTGGACCATCACGGGAATGTGGGAGTGGGCGCAGATCGCCTCGACGATGGGCTCCAGCTGCACGGGCCCGAGCGAGCAGTTGACCCCGAGGGCCGCGACTCCCAGCCCCTCGAGCGTCATCACCATGGAATCGATCCCCGCGCCGAAGAAGGTGCGCCCTCCCTCCTCGAAGCTCATGGTGGCGAACACGGGCAGGGTACAGTGGTCCTTCACGGCCAGGAGCGACGCCTTGAGCTCGTAGAGGTCGGTGAAGGTCTCCAGAAGCACGGCGTCGCAGCCCTCGGCGCCGGCCCTGACCTGTTCGGCGACCGCCTCGTAGATATCCTCGAACGCTGCGTCTCCCAGGGGGGCCAGCACCTTGCCGCTGGGCCCGATGTCCAGGGCCACCCGGGCCCCAAAGGAGTCCGCTGCGGAACGGGCGACCCGCACGGCGGCGGATACCGCCTCCGCGACGGTGTGTCCGGAGCCCTCCAGCTTCCAGCGGTTGGCCCCAAACGTATTGGTCGTGACGAAATCGGCCCCGGCCTCCAGGTAGTCCCTGTGGATGGAGCCGATCAGGTCCGGATGAGTGAGGTTCAGGACCTCGGGCAGCTCCCGGAGCCGGAGCCCGCGCGCCTGGAGCATCGTCCCCATGCCCCCGTCGAAGAACAGGACATCCTGTCCAAGCCTCTTTCTCCTTCTATCCTCCACTATCCTGTCCTCCATTATCCTGTCCCCCACCGCCTTCCCCTCCCTTCCGCACCTTGGGGCACTAAAAATTATCTACAAAATTTGAGTTATACGTGTCGAAATGAGGCCAAAAATCCCTAACTAAATGGAGACCTTTCCATACTCCGGAAAACATCCCCGACGGGCTGCTGTCCTCGTTGCATCGTACGCGCGACCAGTGCCTCTGCAGCGGCAACGGCGATATCGCTTCCCTCTTCCTCATCGCAGATCATTCGCGCCAGCACCGCACGATTTCGCCGGGCAATGTCTTTCAGGTATTCGCGGGCAGGTCGTGCTCGCGCCAACTCCTCGTCCGTCAGTTCCGGGATATCCGCCAAATCGATATCCTCGTCATGCATCTCCCGCAGTCTCCGGATCTCATCCTTCGTCATACAACTCACGCTCCTTCTTTGTAGCCCTTCGTGCCGAAATGATCCTGAAGATAACGGCATTATCATCTGTAGTACGCTCCACATGAACCACAAACAGAATAGTTGAAGTTGCCTCGGAGAATCCGATCAGGCGCAGACGATCGCCATCGGAATGGGGATCATCCACGAGGAAAGACCGCGAGTCCAAAAACGCGTGCGCCGCGGCCTCAAACGATACGCCATGCTTGTGCAAATTTTTCTCCGCTTTCTCAGGGTCCCAAGAGAAAAAGAAATTGCCCTCGAGCTCGAGACGAACGATTTCATGCATGGCTCAAACCTGCACCATCCCCTCCCTTCCGATACGGACAGGCCGGCCCGGCCGCGCAGCGGGAACAGTCCCGACTGCGGTCCTCGTCCATCTCCGAGATCCCAATCAACGCGGTGATGGATTTTATCGGGGTCATCATGTACGAGCGCGTCATGGAAAGGCCGATGCGCCGCGTCGCGTCCAGGAGCGCGATGAGGTCCGCGGATGCGGAAAGGGGCGCGTCGCCGTAGCCGGGGCTGAAGCGCATCGTCGGGTGTTCCCCCTCGCGAAGCTCGCGGAGGATCTCCTCCTCGACCTCGTTGCAGAGGGTGTCGGCGCGCACCGAGGCACAGGCGTCCAGGGCCACACCGTCCAGCATGTCCCGTTTCTGAGCCAGCAGGATCCTGCGGTCAACCTCGGGCCCCAGGGTCACGGCCATGGCCCAGCACTCCCGGGAATGGGCCATCAGCCGCGACAGGCTCCTGCTCTCGATCCGAACCGCCTCGGCCAGCCAGATGCCCCGGTCGTCGGCCGTAACGGAAAAGCGTCCCCAGACGCGGCGGGGCCGGATGAAGTCCTCCAGCAGCTCGAAGGTCCGATAGACCCTCTCGGCCATTTCGCCGCTCCGGGCCTCTTTGGGGACGCCTATGAAGCGCAGGGCGTCGTCCACCATGGTAGGGGTCGCCTGCGGGGCCGCTTGCGGAGTGTTCACGGGCACGCTGCCGGATGTGCGTCGGCCTCGGGCGGCGCCTTCCTCCTCGCCCCCCACGAGGACAAAGCGATGGCGAAGAGGATGAGGACGCAGCCGACGACTGCGGGAAAGGTCGGCCAGGAATCGGTTGCCAGGGAGGTCATGACGACCGCGGCGGGGATCTCCCCGGACGTCAGGAGCGAGACCGTTGGGGCGGGAATATGACGGAGCGCGGCGTAGAACGTGCTGTACCCCAAGAGGGAGGCGAAGATTATGGTGATGGCGATCAGGGAAATCTGCATCCCCGTCAGCGCCGGGACATCGGCCCAGCCCGAGGTCAGGGTTTTGATGGGCACTATCCACACGGCTCCGAAGATGTGCGTATAGAAGAAGATCCCGATCCCCGTCGGGCCCCCCTTCGTCACCGAGGCCCGGCCCCACAGGGTCTGGAAGGCGATGCCGAGGACCCCCAGCGCGCCCCAGATCATCCCGGGGATGGAGAGCGCGCCGTCCAGGGTCCAGTCGGGGCGCATCACGGAGCATGCGACGCCGATCGTGACGATGAAGGCGCCGCACAGGTCGTAGACGCTGGGTTTCTCGCCCGTCATCAGCGAGGACCCCATGGCCGTGGCGATGGGGGTGGTGTAGTGGACGACCAGCGCCGTGGCGACGGGAAGGTAGACGACCGAGAGCATAAAACCCAGGTAGGAGCACAGGGGCGCCAGGGGCGAGATCAGGAACAGGACGGCCAGGTCCCTCCGTCCCACGCGGAAGTGAGAGGGGGCGCAGAGGCGGATCCAGATCCCCAGCGGCAGCGGGGTGAGGAGACAGCGGAAGAAGACCACGGTGACCATGTCCGCGCCGCTCTCCCCCAACAGCTTCGATGCCGGACTGCTCAAGGCCCACAGGAGGCCCGTGGACGAGGCGCAGAGGACGCCCAGAGTATTCTTGTTCACTTTGTGGAACCCCCCCGAACTTTGTCGTAAGGATAGCGCCCTGCCGACGAGGAGCATAAAGATTCCTTCCAATTATATACCCATGCCTCCGCTATATACCCATGCCCCCGCCGAAAGGGGGGCGGTATAATGAACCTTGGAGAACGTGGATTTTTTCTATGGTTTACCTCCTTCGGCATCGTTCCGCCGATGGATTTTTTATAGGGCTATTGTCTGGAGGTATTTCGTGAGAAGGGACGAACCGGTTCGTTACGTGTGTGCCGACTGCGGCCATATAACGACCACGCGCACGGGGCGTTGCCCGTCCTGTGGGGCGTGGGGGACCCTGGAGGCCGAGCCGGGGTCCCCCGCCCGGCCGAGGACCGCCGCAGCACGGGTGGTGAGCGCCGTCGACGTCCGTCCTCCCCAGCGCCTCTCGACGGGGATCGGGGAGCTGGATCGAGTGCTGGGCGGCGGGCTGGTCCCGGGGGGTGTCGTACTGCTCGGCGGCCAGCCGGGTATCGGCAAGTCGACGCTGCTCCTCCAGGCCGCGGGGCGGGTCGCGGAGTCCGGGGCCTCCGTGCTCTACATCTCGGGCGAGGAGTCCGAGGCCCAGGTGGCCCTTCGCGCCGCCCGGCTCGGGGTGGCCTCGGACCGGCTGCTGCTCTGCTGTGGCAACGAGCTGGAGGGGGCGCTTCAAAACATGAGGGATGCCTCCTTCGTCGTGCTGGACAGCGTCCAGGCCATGAGGGCCGAGGGGGAGGCGGGGTGGCCCGGGACGCCCAATCAGGTGCGGGCCGTCGCCCAGAGGCTGGTGGACGCCGCCCGGGCGGACCGCGTGCCGGCGGTGCTCGTGGGGCACATCACCAAGGACGGCCGACTGGCGGGGCCCATGCTGCTGGAGCACATGGTGGACACGGTGCTGATCTTCTCCGGGGAGGGGTACTCGTCCTACCGGATGCTGCGCGCGGCCAAGAACCGCTACGGCAGCACGGACGAGCTGGGAGTCTTCGAGATGCGGGAGGACGGCCTGACGGCCATCGAGGACAAGAGCGGACTCTATTGGAACCGCTTGGACACGGCGGTCTCCGGCGTCGCCATGACCATAGCGCTGGAGGGGACGACCCCCCTGGCCGCCGAGCTCCAGACCCTGGCGGGTCCCACGGTGTTCCCCTACCCGCGGCGCACGGCGCGGGGCATCGAGCTGAACCGCTTCCAGCTTCTGACGGCCGTCGTGGAAAAACGCTGCGGGCTGCCCTGCAGCGGGCACGACCTCTACATGAACGTGGCGGGCGGGCTTTCCATCCAGGACCCCTCGGCGGACCTGGCGGCCTGCGCCGCCCTGGCCTCGGCCCTGAGGGACGCGCCGCTCCGGACGGGGGCCTGCTGGCTGGGCGAGGTGGGGTTGGCGGGGGAGGTGCGCCCCGTGACGCGCCTGGGGGTCCGGCTTCGGGAGGCCGCACGGCTGGGGTTCTCCTGCGCCGTCGTCAGCTCGCGCGAGCGTGCCGAGCGTGCGGGAGGGCTGGAGATCGTCCCGGTCTCGCACTTGGACGAGGCTCTGGCCCTGGGGTTTTCCGTAAGGGAAAAGGAAACGCCGATCTGATTCAGGAAGCCCCCGGTGGTACCCCAGCTTGCCTGTTTGGGGGAGGAAATTTGCCGGGGCCGCCGCTGTTTCGTATGGCGGCGCGGGGGTATGGGGCACAGCCCCATGTAATTTGATTTTCGGGATGATCGATAAAGAACCGAGGTCAGGAGGCTGTCCATGAGAACTTCAAGGCCGTTTTGCCGCGTTCCGAAGGGGAAGGGGCCGGGGGGGAGGAGCCCGGTGTCTGTATCGCCGTTTCGTTTCGTGTGGGCTTCCGTGCTGGCCCTGGCCCTCCTGTGCTGCCTGGCCGGTTCGGGGCTGGCGGCAGGCAGGGTCGTCCTGGCCCCCTTGTCGGGGTCGGTGGGCGTGCAGATGGAGCAGTTCGTCGAGC
>NZ_CAUUWA010000059.1 GCF_963548695.1 uncultured Fretibacterium sp. | reverse complement strand
CAAAAAGCGCCTTGAGCCCTGCCTCCGCGTTGTCGCGCTCGGCCCTCCAGGAGCGCCCCACACCGAGGGCGACGGCGATGTCGGAGAACCTGCCGAGCGTCTCGAGGGTGGTGTTGAAACGGCAGACTACCGGCAGCAGCAGGGCGTTACAGAGGCCGTGAGGGAGGTTGCAGTGCCCGCCCAGGGGGTGGGACATGGCGTGCACCAGCCCCAGTCCGGCATTGTTGAAAGCCGCTCCAGCCAGGAAGCTGGCGCAGCACATATTCTCCCGCGCATTCATGTCCGTGCCATCCCGAACCGCCAGGGGCAGGTTCTTCGCCACGAGCTGGATGGCCTTCCACGCCTGGGCATCCGTAACGGGCCCGGCATTTCGGGAGACGTAGGCCTCCACCGCGTGGGTCAGGGCATCCATCCCCGTCGCGGCCGTGAGGGCGGGAGGCATCGAGGCCATCATCTCCGGGTCGTTGACGGAGACGTCGGGGGCCAGGTACCGGTCAACAAGGGTCAGCTTGTTGTGTTCCTCGTCGGAAATAACGGCAAACTGCGTCACCTCGCTCCCCGTCCCCGCCGTCGTAGCAATTGCAATGAAGGGCGGAAGCGCCTTGCTCACCTTGTCCTCCCCCTCGTAATCGACAATCCTGCCTCCGTTGGAGGCCAGCAGGCCGATGCCCTTGGCCGCATCCAAGGCACTGCCGCCGCCCACCGCGACCAGCAGGTCACAGCCCGACGACCGGTAAAGTGCAAGCCCCTCGTCCACGACGGCCACCGTAGGATTGGGCATCACCCTGCAGAAGGGGACGCTTTCGACCCCCGAGTCCTTTATTCCCGCGTCCTTCAAGCTGGAGGCGACAAGCGCCGCCTGTGCCTCCCCCACCGCTCCGGACGAGGCGACCACAAGGGCCCGGCGGGCCCGGAACTTCGCGGCCTCCCGGCCGATCGATTTGACGCAGCCCTTTCCGATCAGATTGACGGGGGGAATCACATAAGAGCTCATGAGAAGCCTCCTCCTTCACAGCGTACCCGGTACACACGCCCCTCGTAAAAAATGTACGGGGGCGTTAAATCGTTGATTTGCGCTCAAAAAGCCCCGCGGTCTGTAGTATCATGTAGTGCGGAATCCCGTGAGAAAATCTCCGCCTCAAAACCGGCGGAAGACCTCCAGAGGAGGCGCTCTTCATGAGCTCGGACAACAAGGAACGCATCATCCAGGAATACGTCCCCGGCAAACAAGTCACCCTGGCGCACATGATCTGCCACCCCAAGCCGGAACTGTGCACCCTGATCGGGGTGGAGAGCTCCGGGGCCATCGGCATCATGACCATCACGCCCGGGGAGGGCGCCATCATCGCGGCGGACATCGCCTCAAAGGCCGGGGCCGTGACCATGGACTTCATCGACCGCTTCACCGGCTGCATCCTCTTCACCGGGGACGTCAGCGCCGTCGAGAGCTCCCTCACGACGACCGTCCGCACCCTGAACGAGGTGCTGGGCTTCTTCAAGGCCCCCATCACCCGTACATGAAGCGCGTGATGGTGGTAGGGCAGACCGGCGCCGGGAAGACCTCGCTCCTGAAGGCCCTGGGGGTCTGGGAGGGGCGCGTCCGAAAGACGGAGGCCCTGGCCTATGGGCCGCAGTGCATCGACACGCCAGGCGAGTTCTTCGACATCCCCATGTTCTACCACGTCCTGATCCAGACCTCCATCAAGGCCGCCGTCATCCTGTTCCTGATGGATCCCCTGCGGCCCAGGCACGTCGTCCCCAACTTCTCCAAGACCTTGCGCGCGCCCGTAATCGGGGTCGTCAGCAAGGCGGACGCCGCCACCCCCAAGGCGATAGAGTCCGCCATCCAGGGATTGCAGGAGTCCGGCGTCACGGAAATTCACGTCGTCTCCTCCGAGACGGGGGAGGGGCTGGAGCTCCTTAGCCAACGCATCCGCGAACTCCGCGGGGGGGAGCCCACGACCGCCGAGACGGACTGAGCCGTACCGGGGCCTTTTCACGGCCCCAATCCTCCATCTCAAACAAATCCACAATCAATCAAACAAATCCGCAATCCTCAAACAAATCCGCAGCCAATCAAACCCAATCAATCAAAGAAGGGCGGAGACCAGCGCTTTATGGGGGGACGGGATCACGACGGCACTCGTGATTCCTCCCTCCGTCCCCAGCCTGCGGCGGCACGCCTCCACCGAGCTCTCCACGCTGCCCAGGTCGCCCGTCAAAAGGAGGATTCCCTTTCCGCCCAGGCCCCGAGCGAGGCGAATCTCCAGAAGCCGGACGTTCGCGGCCTTGGCCGCGACGTCGCCGGCATGGACGGCGGACACGGCGCAGATAGTCTCCACCGCACCCAGGGCCCTCACCTCTCCCATCTCTCCCGTGCCCGTGAGGGCAGGGATGACCGACGGGTGCACGTTGGGCAGGACGTGGGAGTCCAGCACGAAGAGCCCGCCCGTCTCCTCTCCCTTCGAGATCGCCGTCTTGACGGCGTCCACCTCTCCCGCGAGGATGGTGATGTATTTCCCCGGACAGATGGGGGACGAGAAGACAAGCTGCACTTCGGAGGCTTTCAGCATGGCATCCGCCGCCTCCATTCCCTTGGGCGTCGTGTTGAACTCGATCAGTCCTATCGCCTTGCTCATGTCATGCTCCCCCGTTCCTCGACGTTCGCGCCCTCAGCCCGGATCAGAATGCGATCCTTCTCCAACCCCGCCACCGTGCCCGAGATCGGGCTGTGCAGGTTGGCCGAGACGGGCCCCTCCCCCCTCGCGACAAGCTGCTCCCGTTCCACCCTGTCCCCAACGGCAACCAACGGAACCGACGGGGCCCCGATGTGCTGTTTCAGCATCAGGGTCACGCTTTGGGGCCTGCTCACTCTTTGAAATTTTAAGGAAGGGCTCTCGTCGAGGGGAGCCTGTTTCGCGTAAGGAGCAAGCCCCAGCCGATGCAGGAGCCTGGCGGCCGAAAACGTCCGCAGTTCGCGGAAGGGATGGGCCGCCGCCGGGCGGTTGGCATGTGGGTTCTTGATTCCTGCGGACGCCATGCGACCTTTCAGCTCCCGGTTCAGCCTCCAGGGTTGGAGCCCCATGACGCATGCGACCTCGCACATGCTGCACTCGCAGCACAGGAAGGCCTCCGTGGCCTCGGCGTCGCGCTCGCAGGTGCTGTTGAAGGATGCCAGGCGCATCAACTTGTCGGGGTGCAGGGAATGTCCCAGGAGGTAGCGCGGGCAGAGTTCCGTGCACATCATGCAATGGCAGCACGCCGCGCGGGCCAAACGCAGCATCTCCTTCATGGAGCGTTTCTTCGAGACAACCAGACGGTGGTCACGGGGAAGCACTAGCAGTCCCTTCGTCGTCTTGGTGACGGGCTTTTCCCAGGACGGAACCGGCTTGCCCATCATAGGGCCTCCCTCGATAAATGCCGCATCGGGTTCCGTAACCCCTCCGCAGGCCTCGACGACCGCGGAAAAGGGGACCCCGATG
Source organism: uncultured Fretibacterium sp. (assembly GCF_963548695.1). Lineage (NCBI taxonomy): Bacteria > Thermotogati > Synergistota > Synergistia > Synergistales > Aminobacteriaceae > Fretibacterium > uncultured Fretibacterium sp. Next base: position 10,316 of record NZ_CAUUWA010000059.1, on the reverse strand, counting down.
GGGACTTTGAGCGTCCTCGGCTCCCGCACTGCGCCGCATACCGTCAGGTACTTCTCCGTCACCGGGGTGCCGGAGAGCGCCCTTTCGACGTTCAGCAGCGTCTCCACGTTCAGGACGACCGTCTCCACGGCCATCGGGATACCGCCCTCCGGGACGATGCGGCGCAGGGCCTCGTAGACCAGGACCTGCTCGTCGCCCGCAGGGTAGATGTTGGGCAGGATATGGAGCGCCATACGGGGGTTCCCGGACAGCAGAGGCTCGATGCGGGCACGGGCATCGTGATACTTCCCCTTGAAGGCGAACACGGCCTTCTTTGCCCCCGTCAGCTCGAGCAGCGCCTCCATACCGTGCAGCAGGGCCTCCGCGTGGACCGCGGCCAGCTGCTGATCGACCTGGAGCAGGGGCTCGCATTCCGCCCCGTTCAGGACGATGTATTCGCAGGGACGGGAGAACTTGACGTGAGTGGGAAATCCCGCCCCTCCCGCGCCGATGATCCCCGCCTCCCGGATCCTGTCAAGAACGTCCCCCATAACGTCCCCGTCCCCCTCTCCCTCACATCATGCACTAAAATCCATCATCGAACAAACTCTATCATCCGCCGAACACCAGGGTCTTGATCACCACGGGGATCACGCGCCCCCCGGAGAGCGGACAGCCCATATCGATATAATCCCCGTTGTCCACGGAGACCCCGTCGATGCAGACCAGCTTCTTTGAATCTCCGAGGCGGCTTCCCAGGGCGAAGCCCAGCGCCTTGGCCATGTCCTTCTCTACGACCACGATGACCAGGTCCTGATGCTGGAGGTACTCCGAGAGCCCCGCAACGAGCTGGGAGGCGTACCCCTGGACCTGGTCGAACGACGGGCTGTGCACGCCGCGGAAGGAGATGCCCACGGGCTGGGCGGAATCGCCTTCCGTGTACCAGCGAAGCTTTCGGGCCAGCGCCTCGGAGAGGCCCCCCGTCTCGTCCTCGGGCGTCAGCTTGAGGACCGGGACGTTCTGCAGCGGGAACAGGGCGGGGTCGGAGAAGCCGATGGTGCTCCCGCTGATCTCCATGGAGTGGCTTCCCGCCCCGACCACGGTGGCCCGTATGGTCTCCTCGGCCGGGACTCGGACCAGCGTCCGGAACAGCCGCGTCCGGGCAACGGACTGCCCCAGCAGGACCCCGATGTCTCCGTAGGCGAAGAGGCCGGCCTCCGGGACGGAGTCGATGCAGTCCGCCACACCGCCGGAGAAGGAGACGCCCTTGGCCTCGGGGGCGGCTCGGAGGTCGTGGGCCGTCAGCATCCGCTCGAAAAGCGGCGTCCGGTCCCGCAGGCCCATGAGCTCGTCGAAGAACTCCGCCATGCGGTCGGTCAGCCGCGTGAGATCCTCCACCGAGGCCGCGCGTCCCACGGCGACGGGCAGGCCCATAGACTCGACCAGCGTCGCAATACCGGGCGCGACATACTGGACGACGCGCATTTTGGGATCCAGCTTCACGAGGCGTCCTCCGATGTCCAGGCAGGTCGTGTCGACGACATCACCGTCCCGGAAGAGGACGACGTTCGTCGTCCCGCCGCCGATGTCGAAGTTGGCCACGGCCATGTGCTCCCGCCTCGAGAAGCTCCCGGCCCCGGCCCCCTTGCCCGCGAGGATGGACTCCAGGTCGGAGCCCGCCGTCGCCACCACGAAGTTGCCCGCCAGGCCGCTGAGGCTCCGAAGCACCGTCTCCGCGTTCTCCTTACGGGCCGTCTCCCCGGTGATGATGACCGCTCCTGCCGAGATCGCGTTCCGGTCCACATCCGCCCGCGCGTACTCCTGCTCCACGATCCTCCGCACCCCATCGGCATCGATGGTCGTCGGGGAAAGAAGCGGCGTGAAGTGGATGTCGCTTCGGTAAACCACCCTCTTGTCCACGACCGTGATGCGGGGGATCGCGGCGACGCTCGCCACGTTCTCGATCGTGAGCGAGCTGAAAACAAGCTGCGTCGTGGACGTCCCGATATCGATTCCAACGCTGAGCACGGTTTCCGCCACGGATAAGACCTCCTCAATTTTTGCCGCTCAATTTCTGCCCGCTCAGTCCTTGCCCACGGTCACTCCATACTGCCGGTCGTACCCCCTGGGCAGATGCCGGTACATCAGAACGTAAATCGTGCTGCTCAGGCGATTGAGCGCACGGATGACATCCTCCCGGTCCACGCCCCCCGGCCGTTCGAAGGCCCGGAACGCGGCCAACTCGACCTCCCGCACCTGTGCCCGCAGACGGTTCAGGCCGATGCAGCAGCGGCCCATCGAGTAGTGGGTGCGGATATGCCCCAGCCCAAAATGCTTCTTCGGGTTGTGGGACATGGAGCGCAGTTCGTCGAGCGACAGGCCCAGAAGGTTTTCGTCCGGAAGCGGCTTCTCCATCACCTCAAAGGTGAGGATGCGTCGGACAAACTCCAGAATCTCCTCGAGCTCCTCCGCCAGGGTCATGTTTCCCTGCTCCGCTGCCAGGCCCTGGACCTCGAGGATGGCCGCCTGGAGGCTGTCCATCTTTCCCCGGAAGGCGATGCGCGGGTGCCCCTTGGTCACCAGGACATTGGAGTGCAGGTGCGTCAGATGCTCCGGCTTGACGGCGAACATCCCGCCGTCCGGGCCGACGAAGCGCGGCTTGAATGGGGCCGGCTCCTCCGTCTCCTTCCGCCCGGTCCCCTCCGCCATGGGCTTTGAATCAGGCTCAGGGCCAAGTTCCGCCCCTTGTTTTTCTTTCACGATCAGCTCGATTTTGCGCTCGTTCAGGAACTGACGCGCCGAGGGCGTCACAAGGGTACCCGGCTCGATCGTATAGCTTTCGACCTGCTTCCAACCCAGCTCTTCCCGAAGATCCCGTTCCGTCAGCGCTTTCATGGGAACGGTCCTCCTTTCCCGGCAACACGGCGTGCCCGCTCAGCAGTGGCGGACGCACCGCATTGCCGCAACGTCAAAAACGCCAAAAACATTGTCCGGCGATGCCTCCGAACGCATCCGGAAAAATTCGGCGCATCGGACCTACTGGGCGGCCCAGTTCGCGGGATAGGTGACGTACAGGAACCGTGCGAAGCCCGGGGCACGGAACGTGATCGAGGAGTCGGCCGGGATGTAGAGGGCGTCGCCCTGGTTCCCCGTGACGGTCTGTCCGTCGATGAGGATCTCGAGCGTCCCCTCGATGATGTAGTCCACCTCGTCGTAACGGAGCGTCCAGTCGAACGCCGTCGCCTCCATCTCCATTATCCCGCAGCCCAGCCTGGGGCTCTCCTCCAGGGTCAGGACGTCTATGAGGCGCACCTTGTCGCCCGGCTTGCCCGTGTCGAACTTCTCCGGCCTGACGGTGGGAAGCTTCACCGATACGGCGCCGGCGGGCACCCTGCGCTTTTCAAAGGGCGCCCCACATGGCGCAGGGTCCTTCCGCACACCGCCCAGGATATCCTGGACGGCCTTGCGCACCATCTGTTCCAGATCCTTCTTGTCCATAATCCTCCGTCCTTTCGGCGCCTTAAGTTCACGCGTCCGGCGAGGCGTTCTGGGGCGTTACCCTGCACGCCAGGACCACAGCCGCGATACCCGCCACCAGCTTGCCGACGATCATGGCCAGGATGAGCCCGCGCTCTACGCCGGCCGTAAAACCGAGGTGGTCGCCGAAGACGAAGGCTGCGCTGACCGCGAAGGCCACGTTGATGATCTTGCCGCGCTCATCCATGTCCTTCATCATCGTGAAGGTGGGGATGTTGTTCGCCAGGGTCGCGACCATACCCGCGGCCGCGATGTCGCCCATCCCGAGCTTCCTCCCGAAGACCAGCAGAGGCGCCTTGAAGACCTTGGTGATGAAGGTCACCATGGGGAACGCCCCGGCCAGGACGATGGCAATGCTGCCGATGACCGCATAGGACTCGGTCAGGGGCACCAGGGCGTAGGGCGACCCCTCGGGGAAGAATCGGTAGGGGGAGAGCGCCTCGACGATACCCATAGCCAGCCCGACCGTGATCAGGGCGACCACGACCTTGCCGAAGGCCGAGAATCCCTTGATCATGGCCGAGGGAATGAACTTGAGCCCCGCCGCGATCAAAATGGATACGACCAGGACGGGAACGATGTTCAGAAGAAGCGTGAAGAGCGTGAACCCCTCGCCCAGCATCATCAGGCCGCCCGCCAGACAGCCCAGCGGTATCGTGACCATCCCGATGAGGATGCCCTTGGCGAGCGCCGGATGGTCCTTCTTCTCGATGATCCCCAGGGCAACGGGGATCGAGAAGACGATGGTGGGCCCCATCATCCCCCCGAGGATGATGCCGGCGAACCGACCGATCTGCGGGTTGGCCGCCATCTGCATTGCCAGCGGGTATCCGCCCATGTCGCAGGCCAGGAGCGTCGTCGCGAACATCGAGGGGTCCGCCCCCACAGCCTGATAAAGCGGCACGATAACCGGCTTGAGCACCGCGGCGAGGAAGGGAGCCAGGGTGATGACGCCGCCCATGGCAAGCATGAGCGACCCCATGGCCATGAACCCCTCCTCGAACTTCTCCCCAAAGCCGAGGCGGTTCTCCAGAAAAGCCTTGTCCAGAGCGCCCAGGGCCATGAATCCTGTCATAACGTAGAGAATGATGTCGTTAATTCCCATATGGCTTACCTCCAGAAAGATGTAGGGAAACGCCGATTTAAGCCATGAAGCCCCAATGTTGAGTCATTGAAGCCACCTCGTGGGACCCCAGGACTGCCTGTCGATGGGTAGTCCCAGAGTCCTTGACGACGTCCTACGGTTCGAACTCCAGCAGGCTGGCGTCGACCTCCACCGTATCGATGATCCCCACGATCACGGCGTCCACCGGCAGATTCTTTTGGTCGAAAAGCATGCGGGCGGAGCTGCCCTGGCTGATCAGGACGTTGTCTCCAATTCCGGACCCGGCCGCGTCCACCGCGACGAAGGTCTCGTCCTTGGAGCCTCGGACGGGGTGGACGACGAAGAACTTCATCCCGTTCAGGCTCTCGTCCTTCTTGGTCGCCCAGACGTGCCCGATGACCCTGGCGATGATCACGACCCCGCCCCCGAAACGCGGGTCACCCGGACCCCAATCAGGCGCAGGTGGTCCAGGGCCAGCGGAGTGATCAGCGCACGGGCCGCGACGAGCACCTCCGAACAGCCCTCCTTGCAGGCCGCCTTCACGTCCATCTCGGTGAGCAGCTTCTTGTCCGAGAGGTCCATGGCCGCCGCCGCGCTCTCCTTCACCGCTCTTCCCTCTTCTGCTGCCAGGGATGCCCCCGGAGCCGGTGCCGCGGCCGCCGGCTCCTCGGAGAAGAAGGAGACGCCGAAGGACTCCAATTTCCTCCGGCACTCCTCGTAGTGCTGCCTCAGGGGGGAACCGGGCTCCAGGGCGTCCAGCCAATCGAGCCCGCGCTCGGACGCATAGACGGGGACCCCGACCAGCAGAGCGCCAACGATCAGGTTGGACTCCATCCCATACTGCATCCCCAGCGACGCCAACACCAACTGATTCGACGGGAGGGAGGGTATGACGACTCCCTCGTAGTTCGAATAGCGGGGGAGCCCCTTGTCGAAGTTATCCCAATACTCCAGTTCCGGCCATTGGCAGGAGAGCCGCCCCGGCCCGGCAGCCAGCCAGGGCTTTCCCTTCCCGGGGCCGGAGCTCTCCGTGCCGGACGCCCTCGAGGCTTCCTTGGCCTCGAGGCGCCGCATCAACTCCTGCGTGACCTTTTCAATCAAGAGTTCCTGATCCATCAAGAGTTCCTGATTCATGGCATGAATCACACTCCAATCAGCCCAATCAAAAATCCGCCGCCTATAGACAGAAAACCCCCTCCCGCCCTCCGTTCAGGGAGTCATACTCCTTGCGATGCCCGCGGGGGTGACGAGGAACGGATGTGGGGGGACGAAGGACGGAATACCCGTCTCCTGCTCGATGACCCGCTCGATTCCTGCCAGGGTGCAGGTCCCCCCCACGAGATAGAGCACCTCGACGTCATACCCCCTCACGGCGCGGCTGACGATGGTGGCCATCTTCTGCAGTACGGGCTTGACGATCGGCAAAAGGCCCTTCTGTTCCCCCGGGTTCCTCTTGAGCGTCTCCGCATCCTCAATGGATATCCCGCGGTTTCCCGCGATGACGAGGGAGACGTGCGTGCCCCCCGTGGGTTCGTCCGTGGTCGAGACGACGGCCCCATCCCTCAGGATGGACACCCCCGTCGTCCCCCCACCGATATCGACGATGGCCCCCTCCCGGACGCCGAGCACGGCGTTGGCCGCGGAGGGCTCGTCCAGCACCGACACGACCTCCAGACCCGCGCCCTCCGCAACGTAGCCGTGGGCCGCGCAGTCGCGGGTCCCGGTCCCCGGGGGCACCGCGATGGCCGTCCGGGTGAGCTCGCGGCCCAGAAGCCCCTCCAGGCGTTCCTTCAGGCGGGCCACGATGACGCGCGCGCCCGCGAAGTCAACCACCAGACCATCCCGGACGACGGCGCACTCCTCCATCTCCCACGTCAGTGGGCGGCCCTCTCCATCCAGGACCACCAGAACAATGGAGGCCGTTCCCAAGTCCAGGCCCACCCGAAGGGGGACCTCACCTCCGACGGGGACGGGAGATGCACGGCGCCTCATCAGGGTCTCCAGAAACGCATCCGCCCCCTCGGATATCCCGGCGCCCACGGGCTCATCCTCTCCTTACGGAAATCATCGAGCCCACTCAGACGGACGTTCCCTCGCAGCTGCCCGAGCCGCCCGCCGCCCTCTCCTCCATCTCGAGCCTGGGCAGGATGAACTCCACCTCGCCGTGGGGGCGCGGGATCACGTGCACCGAAACGAGCTCCCCAACCTTGCCTGCCGCCGCGGCCCCCGCGTCCGTAGCCGCCTTCACGGCCCCGACGTCGCCCCGCACCATCACGGTCACCAGGCCGCCGCCCACGTGCACCTTTCCGATAAGGTTCACGTTCGCCGCCTTGACCATCGCGTCCGCCGCCTCGATAGAACCCACGAGACCCTTCGTCTCGATCATTCCCAATGCCTGCATGTTGTTGTTCATTCCCCTTTACCTCCCGGTCAACCGATACGGAAATCAAATGCAGAAATCGAAGCCCCGGCCGCGCTACCCTTCGAGCCTGGGCAGGATGAACTCCACCTCGCCGTGGGGGCGCGGGATCACGTGCACCGAAACGAGCTCCCCAACCTTGCCTGCCGCCGCGGCCCCCGCGTCCGTAGCCGCCTTCACGGCCCCGACGTCGCCCCGCACCATCACGGTCACCAGGCCGCCGCCCACGTGCACCTTTCCGATAAGGTTCACGTTCGCCGCCTTGACCATCGCGTCCGCCGCCTCGATAGAACCCACGAGACCCTTCGTCTCGATCATTCCCAACGCCTGCATGTTGTTGTTCATACCCCTTTACCTCCCCAATCCCGCTATCTCGAAATCTCGGAAAACAGCGCTTCCTTAAATGTTCAGTTGAGGCCCAGCCGGACCGCAAGTTCGTCAACGATGCGGCCGACCAGCACGTCCATACCCGCGTCATTCGCTCCCGTGCCCTGCGGGGAGAGGGATTCCGGATAGAGCTCCCCGATCTCCCTCAGCCCCCAGGCGACCCGCCGCACGTTCAGCAGGTTGAGGGGACCGACGTTGTCGGACGTCGCGTTGTGCCCCGCAGCCCCGCATCCCAGGGTGAGCGAGGGAAGCAGGCTCGTGGTGCCGCCCACCCCGCCGAGGGAGGACCCCGCATTGACGATGATGCGGGAGACCGGCTTCCTCAGCCCGAACTCGCGCACGACCCGGTCGTCTCGGGAGTGGATGGCCAGGGTATGGCCCGCCCCCTCGTGGTTCAGGAGCTCCAGACAACGCTCGCAGGCGTTCTCCCATCCGTCCTCCGTATAAAAGGCCAGGACGGGACAGAGTTTTTCCTGCGAGAAGGGGAACTTGCGCCCAACCCCGGACTGGTCCGCAAGAAGCACGCGGGCCTCGGGACCAACCTCCACGCCGGCGGCCTCCCCGATCATCTGGGGGCTGCGTCCCACCAGCCGGGCATTCATTTTTCCGGCTGCGTTGAAGATGACGGACGCGACCCTCGCCGCCTCGTCGGGGTTCAGGAAACGACCGCCCTGACGGACGAACTCCTCCCGCACCGCCCTCTCCACGGGGACATCGGCGACGACCGACTGCTCCGAGGCGCAGATGGTGCTGTAATCGAACGTCTTGCTCTCGATGATGCGCCGGACGGCCGTTGGAACATCCGCGGTACGCTCGATGAACGCCGGGGTATTGCCCGGGCCAACCCCGATGGCCGGGGTCCCGGAGCTGTAGGCCGCGTGTACCATCTCCGAACCGCCCGTGGCCAGGATCAGGGCCACGTCCCGGTGTCGCATCAGTTCCGCCGTCCCCTCGCGGGTCAGGACGGTCATGCAGCTCACAAGCCCTTTCGGCGCCCCCGCAGCGGCAAGTGCCTCCGAGAGGATACGCACCGTCTCCTGGATGCATTCCCTGGCGTTCGGGTGCGGGGAGAATATGATGGCATTTCCCGCCTTCAGGGCAATCAGCGTCTTGAAGATCACGGTCGACGTCGGATTGGTGGAGGGGATCAGTCCCGCGATCACCCCCACGGGGACGGCCACCTCGATCAGCCTTCTCCTCTCGTCCTCCCTGAGGATCCCGACGGTCCGCAGCCCGCGCATCGCCTCCGTTACGGTTTGGGCCGCGAAAAGGTTCTTGAGCGTCTTGTCCCGCCACTTTCCGAACCCCGTCTCCTCGTGGGCCATCTTTGCGAGCCTCTCCGCGCTGCCTGCAGCGGCTCGGGCGACCGCGTCGACGAGGGCGTCGACCTCGGCCTGTCCCATGGCCCCCAGGACCTTCTGGGCCGCCTTGGCGGCGGCGACGAGGTCCCGCGCCTCCTGAACGGAGAGCAAATCACGATCCTTAATCGGCATCACGCCTCATCACCCCGTTTTTTTGCAAAAGTTTTCCTACCTTCTCCCAGGCCAACGCCCGGTTCTCCTCCCCAGACCGCTCGAAGAACGTGCCCAGCCTGGCGACCAGCTCCTTCTTGTTCGCATCCCGTATCTGGCGCCGCGTCAGGGTGTCGAGGGAGACCTCGCGCGCCAGGCGGCGCAGCTCCGCGACGGTCATCCGCCTGAGCCCATCCCTCAAGGAAACGGCCAGGGGGACCGCGGTTGCCGTGCCGCCCAGGCTCCCCCCATTCGGCCCGTCCACCTCGCCCTTCCCGTTCAGGAAGGACTCCGGCCTCGCCGCGTCCTCCCGGAACGGGGCGCCGGCAGCATCACCGGGCTCCTGGGGGAGGGCGAGCCCCGCAGCATCGGTGAGCCCCACATCCTCAGTGAGACTCCATGCCTCGGGATCCAGCCGCGGGATAACGTGCGCCGAGAACCCGATGCCCAGCTTGGACAGGGACGCGCTCGCCGCGTCCAGGGCTGACCGGACGGCGGCTACATCGCCGGAGAGAAGGACCGTGATCAATCCACCCCCTGCCTTTCGGGCGCCGATCAGGGAGACCGACGCGCTCTTCAGGGCCGCATCCGCGGCCTCTATGGCCCCCAGCAGGCCCCGCGTCTCGATCATCCCCAGCGCACCGGTCCGCACGACGGTCATCCGAGCCCTAAAGACGGTTCCATCAGTAGAGGACGGGGTTTTCCGCCACGAAGATAACGGCCTGGGCGAAGGCGTCGCAGGCCGCCTTGCACGCGGACTGGGAGCCCGTCAGCAGCCCTCCGCCGAAGTTCGTCTCGGAGGGAGGGCCGTAGAAGGCCGCCAACTTCACGTCCGCCGCCTTGAGTGCGGCATCGAGCGCGTACATGGCCTCGAGCGGGGGCGCGATGAGGTAGGCGAGGGCGTCGCCCTCCGGGACCCCCGCGACCTTGGAGAGATAGCTGCCGGTCCGGGAGATGCAGTGCGCGTAATAGGGTATCGTATTGTCCTCGTTCGCCGAGACAAACCAGGCCTCGTTCTCGATAAAATCGGATATGGCGTTCAGGCCGCTGCGGATCTCCGCCGGGTTCGGCCCCGCGATGATCCCGATGATCTCCCCCGCCAGTTTGGTATTGGCGTTGGCGGCGCCGGCGTAGAAGGACTTTGCGTACACCACCGCCACGTCGGCTTTCTTCGTCGCCTCGTCCAGGGCCGTATAGGTCACGTCGTCGCTGTCCGCCGTGACCAGCCCGACGCTGCGCTGATCCGGCCGCAGCCCCAGAGAGGCCGCCATCTCCGGATTGACGTTGGGGATGATCTTCACGCTCAAGAGTGTCGCTTTTAACGGATCGCCTTTCATTCTGCCCTTCCCCCTTTTTCCTAAACCCAACTCGAATCAAC
>NZ_CAUUWA010000058.1 GCF_963548695.1 uncultured Fretibacterium sp. | reverse complement strand
CGGTACTCCCCATGGATCGGGACGAAGTACTGGGGACGCACCAGGTTGAGGATGATCTTCAGCTCCTCGGACGAGGCGTGGCCCGAGACGTGGGTCTGGCGGTCCTGTTCGTACACGACCTCGCAGCCCAGGGCGAAGAGGCGGTTGATCGTGTTGTTGACCAGCTTCTCGTTGCCGGGTATGACGGAGGCCAGCAGGAACACGGCGTCGTGGTCCCCCAGGGAGACCTGCCGATGCTCGCCCCGGCTCATCATGACGAGCCCGGAGAAGGGCTCCCCCTGGCTGCCCGTCGTCAGGATCACCAGCTGGTTGTCGGGGACCTTGCCAATGTCCTCGATCGGCACTATCATCTTCTTGTCGATCTTCAGATACCCCAGCTCCCGGGCCAGCTCCACGTTGCGCACCATGCTGCGGCCCAGGAAGGAGATCTTGCGGTTGAAGCGCATCGCGCCGTCCACGACCTGCTGGATGCGGTGCACGTTGCTGGCGAACGAGGAGATGATGATGCGCCGGGTCCGATAGTTGCGGTACAGCTGCTCCAGGGTCCCGCTGATGATGCGCTCCGACGGGGTGAAGCCCTTGCGCTCCGCGTTGGTGGAGTCGGACGCCAGGAGCAGGACGCCCTTGTCCCCCTCCTCCGCGAACGCCCCGTAATCCGTGACGCGTCCGTCGATGGGGGTGGAGTCGAGCTTGAAGTCCCCGGTGTGGACGATCCGCCCCAGGGGCGTCTCGATCGAGAGGGCCACGGCATCGGGAATGGAGTGACTGACCGCGATGAAGCGGACGCTGAACGGCCCGATCCGAATGACGTCGCCCGCCTTGACCTCGTTCATGTGCGTCTTGAGGGTGGGCTGATCCTCCTTGAGCTTGTTCCCGATCAGCCCCAGCGTCAGACGCGTCCCGTAGAGCGGGACGTTGAGGCGCGGCAGCACGAAGGGCAGAGCCCCCGTATGATCCTCGTGGCCATGGGTGATGATGATCCCCAGCACCTTCTCGCGATTCGCCTCCAGGTAAGAGATGTCCGGGACGATGTAGTCGATCCCCGGCAGCTCCTGATCCGGGAACATCAGGCCGCAGTCGACCACGATGATGTCGTCGCCGTACTCGACGGCATACATGTTCTTGCCGATCTCCCCCAGGCCGCCCAGGGGGATGAACTTCAAAGATGCGTTCCTCTCGCGGCCCGCGGCGGAAGCCCTGCTCCTGCGCCGCGGGCTTGTAGCTTTCTCAGCCATTGATAAGGTTGTCCTCCAGAAAATATCGATAAAATATCCTCATAAAAATTTGTTTTATCCGCGCACCCAAGGGGCCCCCGCCACATCCTCCGACAGGGGCCCCTCAGCACGGTATATGTCATTGTATCGCAAAAAACATACGCACCGCAAGGAACATCCCGACAGTCTCCTTCTGGAAAACGCCGGGGGCGTTCCCGAAAATCAGCGGCGCTTACCAAAAAGCCTCAGGAGAAACAGAAAGATATTGATAAAGTCCAGGTAGAGCTCCAAGGCGCCGACGATGGCCAGCTTGTGCGCGCTCTCGCTGCCCTCCACGCCGTCGAGCTCGCCCCCGATCTGGAGCAGCTTCCGCGTGTCCCAGGCCGTCAGCCCCAGGAAGATCACGACGCCGAAGATGCTGGTGACGAACTCCACCATCGTCGATTTCATGAAGAGGTTGACGATCATGGCGATGAGCAGGCCGATCAGCCCCATCGTCAGGAAGCTCCCCCAAGCGGTGAGATCGCGCTTAGAATAGAGCCCGTAGACGCTCATGGCCCCGAACATCCCCGCGGTCGTCAGGAAGGCGCTGAACACCGACTGCCCCGAGTAGATCAGCAGGACGCCGGAAAGGTTTATCCCGTTCAGCAAGCTGTAGATCACGAACAGCACCGAGGCGGTCCCCGCCGACAGACGGTTGATCCCCGCAGAGATAGCGATCACCAGAAGAAGCTCCAGCCCAATCAGGCCGAACAGCACAAAAGGCGAACCGAAGACCAGCCGCAGCATGGCCCCGCTGGATGCGGTCACGTGCGCCATCACCGCCGTGAGGATCAACCCCGCCGCCATCCAGTGATACACCTTGCGGAAGAAGGCGTTGACCACCTCCGTACGGGTGCTCTGAGCGGACAGGATAACGCCGTCCCGAATATTCTCCATCATGATTCATTCCTCCTCCTTCTCATTCTTCAATATGGCTGCTTCTCAACACGACTGCAACGAAATAACGCGCGTTATGTACTTTTCTCTCATTGTACCAGAAAATCCTCGCGCTCCAAGCGGAAATGACGCAGACAACCGCAGGGCGTCCCGCGGTCGGGACGCCCCATGGTATTCTCAGGACACGCTCCGGTCCGAGACATGAGGGGCAGATGAGCCCGATGAAGCCGGTCCGCACGGGAGCGGCTTCATCCTGTACAATAAAAGAAGCGAACGGGAGCCGACGCAGGCTACCCGAAAAATTTTTTCGCGGCCCGGGAGGCCGGGACGAGGGAGGGCTGGACAATGGAGGGGTCCCGAGTGGGCGCGGCGGGCTCGCAAAAGATCGTCCTTCTCTGCTCCGACCTCGAGGTTGGGGGCATCCAGCGCGTCGTCGTCAACCTGGCCAACGGGCTGGCGGAGAGGGGGATGGACGTCGTCTGCGCGGTCCTGCGCCGAGGAGGCGCATTCCGTCCGCTCCTCTCGCCGAGGGTCCGAGTGGACGAGCTGGGCTGCACCAGCCAGCCCCTCGCCCTGCTCCACCCCGGCTCGAAGCTGGCCGCCTGTCTCCGGACCGAGGGGCCGGGGACCGTGGTCTCCTTCGGCCACATGACGAACCTCCTGGCGGCGTGGAGCAGGATCCTGAGGCGCCTTCCCTTCCGCCTGGTGGCCTCGGAGCACAGCACCTTCGGCGCACGCATGGCGAACGACGCCCCCTTTCACCGCTGGCGCCGCAGCATGCGCGCCCGGTTCCTCTACCGCCAGGCGGAGTGCTGCGTCTGCGTATCCCGGGGCACGGCGGACGACCTCGTGCGACTCGGCATCGTCCCGCCGTCGAAAATCCGGGTCGTGTACAATCCCATCGTGGACGCCTCCCTGAGGGCCGCGGCAACCGAGCCCGTCGGACATCCCTGGCTGCGCCCGGGGAGCGCGCCCGTCCTTCTGGCGGTCGGGCGCCTGATTCCGCTCAAGGGGTACGACGACCTGCTGCGGGCCTTCCGGATGCTTACCCGGGACACGGAGGCAAGGCTCGTCCTGCTGGGGGACGGTCCGGACAGGGGGCGTCTCGAGGGCCTGGCGTCGGAACTCGGCATAGCGGAGGACGTCCACTTCGCGGGCTTCGAGCCGAACCCCTACGCCTGGATGGCGAGGGCCGCCGCGCTCGTGCTCTCCTCGCGATGCGAGGGGTTCGCCAACGTCCTCGTGGAGGCCCTGGCCTGCGGCGCCAACGTCGTCTCGACGGACTGCCCCAACGGCCCGCGGGAGATTCTGGAGGGGGGGCGATGGGGGCGGCTGGTCCCCGTCGGCGACGCGGCGGCGATGGCGGAGGCCATGCGCGGGACGCTCCGGGCCCCGCTCCCCCGAAAGACGCTCCAGGCCGCGGCGGAGCGGTTCTCCGTGGAGCGCTCCGTGTCCGCCTGGCAGGACGTCCTCCTGGGCCGGACCCGGAATTCGTGACGACAGGAAAAGAGGTACTCGACCGATGAGCATCGTTCGTCCCCGGGACGGGGACAGGGTTTTGTGGATTCGTTTCAGCGCGTTCGGCGACGTGCTCCAGAGCGCGGCCTCGGCCTGCGCCTTCAAGAGGGCCTACCCCGGCGTCAGGCTGACGTTCCTGACCCGATCCGAGTACGGAGACATCCTGGGGAAACAGCCCTACATCGACGATCTTCTTTTCTGGAACGTCAGGAAGAGCCCCTGGGATTTCTTCCGGCTCCTTCGGAGCATCCGCGGACGCTACCAGTGGCTGATCAGCCTGCACCGCGGAGGCGCCGCCGCCCTGACGGCGCTCTTCAGCAAGGCCCCCATCCGGCTGGGCTACAACAGCGGCATGCAGTTCGCCTACACCACCACCCACTGGGAGTACCTGGACGCGCTGGGAGTGGATTTCACCAGCCGCCCCGAGCCCGCGATCTTCGCCGCGGAGGAGGACCTGGAGCGGGCGCGCTCCCTTCTGGCCCCGCTCCCCCCAAGGCGTCTCCTCGCGATCATCGGGGCCAGCAAGCCGCAGAAGTTCTGGCCTGTCGCCCATTGGATCGAGTTTCTGCGCCCCCTGGCCGCCGGGGGATGGGGCATCGTCCTGAACGGACACGGCCCCAGGGAGGCGGAGACGGCGGGCGCGATCGAGGAGGCGCTGCGAAGCCCCTCCGTCCTGAACCTCGTGGGACGCACACCGTTCCCCCTGATGGCGGCCGTCGCGAGGTCCTGCACGGCCGCCGTCGGGAACGACACCGGCCCGCTGCACCTCGCGGCCCTGACGGGGACCCCCACCCTGGGCTTCTTCGGCGTCACGGACGCCTGGGAGATGAACTTCCGGATGCCGTGGTTCCGGGAGGTCCGGGTGAGCTGCCCCCTGGCGGGCTGCCGGAACTACGCCTGCCCCCAGGACTGCCTGGCGGACATCACGCCGGACCGGGCGCTCGCGGCCTTCGGGGAGCTGGATGCGCTTTATCATCTTGACAGGAAACAGGTCCAAACCTATAATCAAACCAATTAAAAACCAGCCAGATTCCGCCCATGTATAATGGGGATAACGGGTCTGGCTAATTTTTTTAACTTAAAATGGGAGGGATGGCAAGGATGTCAACCGAACCCGTAAAGTCCAGGGTGGCGTTATTCATCGATTTCTGGAATTTCACCCTGAACATGAAAAAACTCGACGAATCTTTTTTGATCGACTGGTTCAAGATCCCCTCCGCCTTCATACAATACCTTCAAGGCAGGCGGTTGGACGGCTTGTCCGATGCGTTGGAATATGCTGGTTGTGAGGTCGTCGGCTCCTACTCCCCTCATGAAGTCTCTCTGTGGAACTGGTCCAGGACGACGCTTCAGAAGATCAACGGATTGACGAGCACCTTCCTTCCTCGACAGAAGATGGAACAAGGTCCTGTCTGTACCGGGGCCGAGCATCATGAAGTCCCATCGTGCCCGCAATGCGGAAAGCCGATGTTGGGATACAAGGAAAAAGGAGTGGACAGCACTCTTGTGACGCTGATGCTGAAAAAGGCTTGGCTGAACAACTACGACGTTGCCCTGTTGGTATCCTCCGACAGGGATTTTATCCCCGCAATAAGTTTCCTGCAAGACCACAACAAGAAATGTGTTCAGGCCGGCTTTCGCGGTTCCGGCTATGAGCTGGCTCAGAGTTGCTGGGCCTCCATCGATATAGGGGATTTTTATGCCGACTTCAAACGCGGGAATTGACGCCGCGTCCCAAAGCGCTCGATCATTTCGAGAAAAAGGGAGCTTCCGATGACCATGCTCTCCTCTCTCTTTCTTCTCTTGTTGCTCGTCCTCACCTGGACAAGGAAAACGCCCCAGCAGCTCCTGTACTCCCTTCTCCGCGAGGCGGAGAAGGGGCTTCGGAGGATGAACGTCCGCATCCCGGGGCTGGAGCGGCGCCTGGAGGAGAACAATCCGAAGCGCGTGTTCCATTCCCCCTTCCTCAGGCTGCGCGGGGACGTCCGGCACCTCCCGACGCTCCTGAACCTCCCCACCTCCGAGGGCTCCGGGGAGGCCACTCACCCCGATGTGCTGCACGTGCCCGGAGGATGGGGGAAGGGCGGCTGGACCTGGCTGATGGCGGCGACCCCCTATCCCATAGGGACCGACTACTTCGAGAACCCCGAGTTCTACGTCTCCCGGGACGGCCTGCGCTGGCAGGTTCCCGAGGGGCTGCAAAACCCCTTGGCCCGGGTCCCCGTCGAGCCTTCCCGCAGGGAGATCCGAAAGGAGTTTCACTCCGACCCCTCGCTGCTGCTCCACGAGGGACTGCTCCATCTCTACTACCGCTGGACCGCGGTCCTCAACACCGGCGAGACGGAGAACCGCATCCTCCTGACGACCTCCCCGGACGGCGTCGTCTGGAGCCCTCCGGAGGCGGTGCTGAGCGAACGCCTGCCGACGGGGTCGGACCGCAAGTTTCTGTCCCCCAGCGCCCTGGTCCTGGATGGGACCCGCGTGCTCTGGACCGTGGACTACGAGGTGGGAGAACGTTTCATCGTCCGGCGCACGAGCCCCGACGGGCTCCATTGGAGCGGACCCATCAAAACGGAGATCGCGGCCCCCTTCCCCCTGAAGGCCCCCTGGCACCTGGATGTCTCAGGGGGCTCCGGCCGCCTTCGGCTTCTGCTGACCACGGCCAGGGACCGCGGGGTCGACGCGGAGCTCCTGTGGGGATGGAGCGGGGACGGCGGGCTCTCATGGGACGTCGAGGGGAAGCCCTTCGAGCCCGGCTACTTCTTCGAGGAGAAAAGGATATACCGTTCCTCCATCGTGCCGATGGAGGACGGGACCGAAAGGCTGTACTACTCGGCCATGGCCGGGGACGGAACCTGGCACGTCGCCGCGCTGGACCTGGGCGCACCGCCGACGTACAAAACCGGCACAGAGGGGAATTGAGACAAGATGCGCGATAAAAGAGTTTCGGACACCTATCGTTATTCGGCCCTGCTCGAGGAGTTCGGGCCGAAACTGGGGAAGCTCCGCCGCTGGCTCGTGACCGGGGCGGCGGGGTTCATCGGCTCGCATCTCGCCGAGGCGCTGCTCTCGGCGGGGCAGGAGGTCGTCGGTCTGGACGACCTCAGCGCCGGGTACCGCCGCAACCTCGTCCTGGCCCTCTCCGGAGCGGGGGAGGGTGCGGAGGCCCGGTTCCGCTTCATCGAGGGCTCCATCGCCGACCCGGAGCTCTGCCGCACGGCCTGCGAGGGCGTCGATTTCGTCCTGCACCACGCGGCCCTCGCCTCCGTCCCACTCTCCATGGAACGGCCTCTGGCCTTCAGCGCCGTCAACACGGAGGGCTTCGTCAACGTCCTGGAGGGAGCGCGCGCGCAGGGCGTCCGGCGCGTCGTCTACGCCTCGTCCAGCGCGGTCTACGGCGACGACCCCCGGCTCCCCAAGTCCGAGGACATGCCGGGGCGCTGCCTCTCCCCCTACGCCCTGACGAAGGCGGTCAACGAGCTCTATGCGGAGCTCTGGACGCGGGCCTACGGCCTCGAGACCGTCGGGCTCCGCTACTTCAACGTCTTCGGGCCCCGGCAGGACCCCAACGGCGCCTACGCCGCCGTGATCCCGCGATGGATCGACGCCGTGAGGAGCGGAAGGGCCGCGGTGATCTTCGGCGATGGGACCGCGACGCGCGACTTCTGCTCCGTCCGCAACGTCGTCCTGGCCAACCTGCTGGCCGCGGCGGCGGAGAGTCCGGAGGCCCCGGGGCACGTCTTCAACATCGCCTGCGGGGAAAGGACGACGCTTGGCGAGCTTCTCGAGAAAATCCGTGCGGTCTTCGCGCAGGGGGCCGACGTCCCCGTGCGCCGCGAGCCGCCGCGGCCGGGGGACATCCCGCACTCCCTGGCCTCCATCGAGCGGGCGGAGAGGGTCCTGGGCTACCGGCCCCGCGTCTCCCTGGAGGAGGGGCTGAGGGAGATGGCCGAGGACGGCTAGGGAACCGGCGAGAAAGGGGCGGACCGCGCCTCTTCGGCGCCTTTGCGCTATAATAATTTGTCCCGTGAGGCTTCTTCTCCCCAGCCCCGTTCTTCCTCGAGTTTTCTGTACCCTTCATCCTTCTCGGGGCCGTTCGGGGGCCGTGGGACGTACGGCCGCAAAACCATCGGCGTGGAGGACAGACGTTCATGACTTCGGCAGAGACTGCACAGAATCGTAAAGAGAAACAGGAAGTACGGGTGCGCTTCGCCCCGAGCCCCACGGGGGCGCTGCACATCGGGGGCGGGCACACCGCCCTCTTCAACTGGCTCTGGGCCCGGCACACCGGCGGGCGGTTCATCCTGCGCATCGAGGACACCGACCGGGCACGGTCGACCGCGGCCTACGAGGAGACCATCATGTCGGGCATGAACTGGCTGGGCCTGGACTGGGACGAGGGGCCCGACCGGGGCGGGGACTACGGCCCCTACCGGCAGTCCGAGCGCCTCGACCTTTACCGCGAGCACGCCGGGCGGCTCGTCGCGGAGGGCAGGGCCTACCGGGACGGGGAGGCGATCCTCTTCAAGGTCCTGCCCGGGCAGGACCTCTCCTTCGACGACATCGTCTACGGCCGCATCGAGACCACGAGCGACGGCCTGAGGGAGAAGAACTCGGACGCCCTCAAGGACATCGTCCTCATCAAGAGCGACGGCATGCCCGCCTACAACTACGCCGTCGTGATCGACGACCACCTCATGGCGATCAGCCACGTCATCCGCGGCGAGGACCACATCTCGAACACGCCCAAGCAGATCCTGCTCTACCGTGCCCTGGGCTGGGAGGTCCCGCTTTTCGCCCACCTGCCCATGATCCTGGGCAGGGACAAGAAGAAGCTGAGCAAGCGCCACGGGGCGACGAGCGTCTACGAGTTCCGGGACATGGGCTACATGCCGGACTCCGTGTTCAACTTCCTGGCGCTCCTGGGCTGGTCGGCCGGGGAGGACCGCGAGATCTTCACGCGCAGCGAGGCCGCCTCGCTCTTCGAGCTGTCTCGGGTGACCCGCAAGGCCGCGGTGTTCGACCCCGACAAGCTCAACTTCATCAATCAGGAACACCTCAAGCGGCTCGACCCCATGGTCCGCCTCGCTATGGTCCGGCCCTTCTGGCTGGAGGCGGGGCTGCCCGTCGAGAACCACGACGACGCCTGGCTCGCCGGGGCCCTCACCCTGATGGAGGGACGGGGGCGGACGGCCCGGGAGATGGCGGAGTTCTCGGATTACTTCGTGTCCTTCGAGCCCGTGAAGGCCCGCTACTCGGCGGAGGCCGTCCCGGACGACCTTCGGCCCGGCCTCAGGGACTTTTTCGGAGTCCTCCTCTCCCTGCCCGACTGGACGCCGGAGAACCTGGAGGAGGCCGCCCGGCGCTGGGTCGCCGACCACGGGGTGAAGATGAAGGACTACGCGATGACTCTGCGCTTCGCCCTCACGGGGATGAAGGTCAGCCCCGGCATCTTCGAGGTCGCCGTGCATCTGGGGCGCGACGAGGTGCGGCGGCGGCTGGAGCACTACGTCTTGATCTGAAGTGTCCGGGGCGCGGAGCCCCCGGGGAAAGGAAACGGCCATGCAGAGGACCCATACGGTGCAGTACGGCGTTTCGACCCTGTCCGACTACGACATCTTCCTGTTCAAGCAGGGGACGCACTATACCCTTTACGACAAGATGGGGGCGCAGAAGCACACCGCCGGGGACGGGACGGAGGGGATCGCCTTCTCCGTCTGGGCGCCCAACGCGCGAACGGTGAGCGTCGTCGGGGACTTCAACGGATGGGACCCCGAGGCGCACCCCCTGGCCGCCCGCTGGGACGACAGCGGCATCTGGGAGGGCTTCGTCCCGGGGCTCGAGAGGTGGACTCTCTACAAGTTCCACATCCTGAACAGCCGGGGCGAGCACAAGGACAAGATGGACCCCTTCTCCCGCGCCTTCGAGGTGCCGCCCCGGACCGCCTCGGTCGTCCACTGGCCCGAGTACGAGTGGCAGGACGCCGCCTGGATGGAGGGCCGCGCCTCCGCGACCTCCCTCTCCGCGCCCTGGAGCGTCTACGAGGTGCACCTGGGCTCCTGGAAGCACCATTGGGACGACGGCCTGTCGCTCTCCTATCGGGAGCTGGCCGAGGAGCTTCCGCGCTACTGCACGGACATGGGCTTCACCGCCGTCGAGCTGCTGCCCGTGATGGAGCACCCCTTCTACGGCTCCTGGGGGTATCAGACCCTGGGGTACTTCGCCCCCTCCAGCCGCTACGGAACCCCCGAGGACCTCATGGCCCTGATCGACGCCCTGCACCAAAGCGGGATCGCCGTGGTCCTGGACTGGGTGCCGAGCCACTTCCCGACCGACGACTTCGGCCTGGCCCGCTATGACGGCACCGCCCTCTACGAGCACGAGGCCCCGCAGAAGGGCTACCATCCCGATTGGGGCAGCTACATCTTCAACTACGGCCGAAACGAGGTGCGGAGCTTCCTCATCTCGAGCGCGGCCTTCTGGCTCGACCGCTACCATGCCGACGGCCTCCGCATCGACGCCGTCGCCTCCATGCTGTACCTCGACTATTCCCGAAAGGAGGGGCAATGGCAGCCCAACGTCCATGGGGGGAGGGAGAACCTCGAGGCCATCGCCTTTCTGCGGGACCTGAACCGCGAGGTCTACGGCCGCTTCCCCGACGTGCAGACCATCGCCGAGGAGTCCACGGACTGGCCCATGGTCACCCGCCCCGTGTTCCTGGGCGGGCTGGGTTTCGGCATGAAGTGGAACATGGGCTGGATGCACGACACCCTGGGCTACATGAGCCTGGACAGTGTCTTCCGCAGCTATCACCAGAACCAGCTGACCTTCAGCATCTGGTACGCCTTCTCCGAGAACTTCATGCTGCCGCTCTCGCACGACGAGGTGGTCCACGGCAAGGGGTCCCTCATCAACAAGATGCCGGGCGACTGGTGGCAGAAGCGGGCCAACCTGCGCCTCCTGCTGGGCTACATGTGGACGCACCCCGGGAAAAAGCTGCTCTTCATGGGGGGGGAGTTCGGCCAGGGGCTCGAGTGGAACCACAACGCCGCGCTGGAATGGCACCTGCTGGAGAAGCCGGACTTCCGCGGGCTCCAGCAGTGGGTCCGGGACCTCAACACCGTTCACAGGGCCTGCCCTCCCCTGCACGAGCTGGATTTCTCGCAGGAGGGCTTCCAATGGGTCGACTGCACCGACTGGCGGCAGAGCGTCATCGCCTGGCTGCGCAGGGGGAGGCGCAAGGGGGAGTTCGTCCTCTGCGTCTGCAACTTCACCCCGGTCCCCAGGGAGCCCTATCGGGTTGGGGTCCCCTGCCCCGGCCATTGGCGGGAGATCCTGAACAGCGACGCCTCCGTCTACGGAGGAAGCGGCATGGGCAACGCGGGGGGAATGGAGGCCGAGCCCGTGCCCTGCCACGGATACCCCCAATCGCTGCTCCTAACCCTGCCCCCGCTCTCGATCGTCGTCTTTCACCTCAAGACCCCGGACTAAGGCCCGGACGGACACAAAAAAGGAAAGCCGGGGAAAGCCCGTATCCTCTTGCCTTTTACCGCAATGTGAAGGGAGTTTTTTCGCATGCCCCGCTACGTCTGTATCCACGGACACTTCTACCAACCGCCGAGGGAGAACCCCTGGCTCGAGGCCGTCGAACTGCAGGAGTCGGCGGCTCCCTGGCACGACTGGAACGCCCGGATCGCAGCCGAGTGCTACAGCCGAAACGCCGCGTCCCGAATCCTCGATGCCGATGGGAACATCGCCAAAATCTGCAACAACTATTCTCGGATCAGCTTCAACGTGGGGCCTACCCTCCTCTCCTGGATGGAGGAACGGGAACCCCGCTGCTACCACGCGATCCTGGAGGCGGACGCCCTGGGACGAAAGCGCTTCTCCGGGCACGGCCCCGCGATGGCGCAGGTCTACAACCACATCATCATGCCCCTGGCCAACCGCCGCGACAAGAGGACCCAGGTCGTCTGGGGAATCGAGGACTTCAAAAGGCGCTTCGGGCGCGCCCCCGAGGGGATGTGGCTGGCCGAGACCGCCGTGGACACGGAGACCCTGGAGGTCCTGGCGGAGAACGGCATCCGGTTCACCGTCCTGGCCCCCAAGCAGGCCGCCGAGGTCCGTCCCCTCGGGGAGGGTGCCTGGCGCGACGTGAGGGGGGAGCGGGTGGACACCCGCTGCGCCTATCGCTGCGACCTTCCCTCCGGCCGAAGCATCGCGCTGTTCTTCTACGACGGCCGGATCTCCCAGGAGATCGCCTTCGGCGGGCTTCTGAACAACGGGGAGAACTTCGCTCATCGCCTGATCGGCGCACTGGCGGACTCGAACCTCCCGGTGCTCTCCCACGTCGCGACGGACGGGGAGTCCTACGGGCACCATCACGACCATGGGGACATGGCCCTGGCCTACTGCCTGGAGACGCTGGACCGCTCCCGGGAGGCCCAGCTCACCGTCTACGGCGAGTTCCTGGCGCTCTTCCCCCCGGAACACGCCGTGCGGATCGTCGAGAACTCCTCCTGGAGCTGCGCCCACGGCGTGGAGCGATGGAGGGGGGACTGCGGCTGCAACGCGGGGACGCCGGGGTTCCACCAGCAATGGCGCGGTCCGCTGCGGGAGGCCCTGGATGCGCTGAGGGACTCGCTGGCCGACATCTTCGAGCGCGAGGGCCGGGGGCTCTTCCCCGACCCATGGGGCACCCGGGACGCTTATATCGCCGTCATCTCCGACCGCTCGCCTGAGAACGTGGAGCGCTGGCTCGCGCGGCATGCCGCGCGTCCCCTCGGCCCCGAGGAGCGCACACGGGCCCTCTCCCTGATGGAGCTGCAGCGCTCCACCCTGCTGATGTACACGAGCTGCGGCTGGTTCTTCGACGACATCTCCCGCATCGAGACGGTGCAGATCCTCCGCTATGCGGCCCGCGCCATCGAGCTGGCGAGGGACCTCTCCGGGCGGGACTGCGCCCCCGAGTTCCTGAGGATGCTGGAGAGGGCCCCCAGCAATGTCCCCGAGCTCGGAAACGGCGCCCGGGTCTACGAGCTGCTGGTCCGGCCCGGCCGGATCACGAAGGCCCGGCTGGCCGCGCACTACGGGATCACGTCGCTCTTCCCGGGCTTCGCGCCCGCCTTCTCCGAGGGATGCTGGCGCTTCTCCGGGACCGCCGCCGTCCCGGAAAAAGCCTCAGATTCGGGAAAAAACTCAACCTCGGAAAAAGCCTCAAATTCGGGAAAAAACTCAGCCCCGAAAAAAATCTCGCCCTCGGAAGCATCCCCGCCACAGGGGGCCGCGGGCTCCTGCGCCTTCTCGGCCGGGACGGTTCGGGTCCGTTCCGAGGTCACGGGGGAGGAGGAGACCTTCCTCTTCGCCGCCAACTATCGAGGCGGCACCTCCATCCTGTGCGGGGTCGCCCCCGAGCGGGAGGTCCGGGAGGTGACGGCCGGGGAGGCGGACGCCCTGCGAGAACTCTTCGCCGGGTCCGATGAGAGGGGATTGGTCGGGCGCTTCGGGCACGACTTGTTCTCCCTGCGCCATATCCTGGCCGACGCCCAGCGCAAGGTCCTGGACAAGCTGCTGCGGCAGGACGTCGCCCGGATCGAGGAGAGCGTTCATTCCATCGTCCGCAGCTACGACTCGCTCCTGGACTACCTGACGACCCTGGAGATGCGGCCGCCCCGGATCATCGCCTCGGCCGCCGAGGTCGCCCTGACGTCGAATATCGTCCACGCCCTGGAGCACGAGGTTCCCGACATCGCGCACATCCGTGGGCAGCTCCGCCTCGCGGCGCGGTGGAGGACGGCGCTTGACGTCCCCCGCATCGGCTTCGCCGTCTCTCAATGGCTGGACCGGCGGATGGATCGGCTCTGCGAGGACCCCGGGGACGCCGCCGCGACGGACGGGATCTGCGCGATGCTCGCCCTCTTCGTCGACGAACACCAATGGCACCTCAGCCTCTATCAAGCACAGAACCTATACTTCGAGGTGCTGGAAGCACACCGGAAATCCGCCCTCCCGCCCAAGGCGTGGGACGCGCTGCACCGTCTGGGGCGGCGGCTCCGGTTCTCGGAGGCCATGTTGAGGAAGCGCTGAGCTCCCATCCCTCCACCCCCTCCGCACGAAGGGCTGCCCCCATCCCAAGGACGGGGGCAGCCCTTTTTCGGTCTTGGATTTACAATCCAAATGCAACAGTAGGTGATGAAAGGATACTGTGCCTTCGTGCTCATACCAAATCGCCTTAGAGAAGGATTGAATATGCTATACTAATCCTGAAAGA
>NZ_CAUUWA010000057.1 GCF_963548695.1 uncultured Fretibacterium sp. | reverse complement strand
CGAATCTTTCCCGGTCCGAGGGGCGTCCCCGGCGGAACGAGCTCGTCGCCCGTCGAGAAAACGGCGACTCGCGGACGGCGGCGGACCGGGAGCAGGGTCAGCCCCGACGAGGCCAGGACCCCGATGGACCGGGAGTCCACCCTCGTCCCCGTACGCGCGGCCGTCGTCCCCTTCCGGATGTCCTCGCCACGAAAACAGTAGTTCTCGTGGCGCCCCAACGGGAACGAGAGGCGGATAGTCTCCCCGCCCTCCTCCACCCGCTCGAAGGGCACGACGCAGTCCGCGCCCTCGGGGATCGGGGCGCCGGTCATCAAGCGCACAGCCGTGCCGGGGACGACCGCGACGCTCCCCATGCGCCCTGCGTGGACCGTGTCCGTAACGGACAGGACGACGGGAGCGTCCGGGGCCGCCCCCTGCGTGTCCGCGCTCCTCAGCGCATAGCCGTCCAGCGGCGAACGGTCGAACGGCGGAAGGTCCCCCTCCATCCGGACATCCTCGGAGAGCACCCGGCCCAGCCCCTCGGCCAGAGGGACCCGCTCCGTCTCGACGATAGGGGCGACGTCGCGTTCGATCAGCGCCAGCGCCGTCTCCAGCTCGACGCTCGTTCGGCCGTCGTTCCTCTCCCTGTCCTCTCTGCTGAGATCCCTCATGTCCGCCCCCCGTTCTCGCCGTTTCGCTCCCGCCGGAGCCCGAGGGCCCGGCGATAGTCCTCCGGCGTATTAATATTGAAGAAGGCGTCCTCCGCAAAGGGATAGCCGCCCTCCTCGACCAACCGAACCCGAAGCTCCGGCCCCTCCAGCAGGGCCCGGAGCCTCAGGCGCCCTTCCTCCAGCAACGCCCATGCCCGCACCGCAAGCGAGGCGCGATAGAGCGCACAAAGGGGCTCGCACCGTCCGCCCAGGCACGGCAGAACCACGTCCGCCTCCGCACACAACCCCTTCATATGCTCCACCAGACCGACATCGAAAAAGGGCATATCGCAGGGGAGCAGCAGGACGAACTCCCCCCGCGCATGGGTCAGCGCCGCGTGGAGCCCCCGCATGGAGCTGGGCGGCCCGCCGAGCTCACCCAGATCCGGGACGAACCTCACCCCGCTCGCAAAAAGGCCCGGAAAGCCCGCGCGGCCCACCACCAGCACCTCGTCCGCGCAGGACGCGGCCCGGTCCGTCATAACCTTAAGCAGCGGGACCCCGTCCAGAAGGAGCGACGCCTTGTCCCGCCCCATCCGGACGCTCCGTCCGCCCGCCAGCACCGCCGCCGTGAGCATGGTCAAAGGCCCAAAAGCCGGAAAGAATCTGGGGGCCTTGCCCCCAGACCCCCAGCAGGGGAACGTGTCCCCCTGCACCCCCATCTAGCTTTGCCGGGAGGGGGGCAACGCTCCCCCTCCCGGCAAAGCTCAAAGGGTTCCAAGGGACGAGTCCCTTGGCAGGGTTTGGGGCGGAGCCCCAAGGGTCTCTCCGGTCTTTCAGTCTTTGTCGAAGCCGACGGCATGGCGCAGGTTGACGAACCGTTCGATCTTCACGGGGTCGTAGCCGCTCTCGACCTTTTCGATGTGGACGGCGCAGACCTTGTACTCCGCGGTGAGCGTCACGGGGTCGTAGGCGCCGATGGTCAGCTCGTTCACGGGGGACTCCTTGAAGTGGAAGGTCATGAAGAGCGAGCCGGGCTTGACCCTGTCCGTGACCGTCACGCGCGTGACCACCTGTCCGCGCCGCGAGGTCACGCGGGCCAGCTGTCCCTCGGCGAGCCCCAGCCTGCGGGCATCCTCGGGGTTTATCTCCGCCATCTCGCAGGGCACGATGGCGTCGAGCGTCGGGGAGAAGCGCGTCGTGACGTTGTAGTGCTCCAGCCTGCGCCCCGTGATGAGCAGGAAGGGGTACTCCTCGCAGGGCGGCTCGGCCGGCTCCACATGCTCGATCGGGACCATTTTGCCCTTTCCGATGGAGAAGGTGTCCTTGTGGAGGTAGAGGGTCCCGGGGTGGTCCACCGTCGGGCAGGGCCACTGCAGCCCCGTCGTCCCCATGCGCTCGTAGGTCATGCCGCGGTACTGGGGGATGGCGGCGCGCATCTCCTCGAAGACGTCCTCCGACGTCCGCCAGTCGAACCCCTTCGCGCCCATCGCTTGGGCGATGGATGCGACGATCTGCCAGTCGACGCGGGCCTCCCCCGGCGGCTCCACGGCCTTCCGGACGCGCTGCACCCGCCGCTCGGAGGCGGTGAAGGTCCCCTCCTTCTCGGCGTAGCAGGTCGCGGGGAAGATCACGTCGGCGAACTTCGCCGTCTCGGACATGAAGATCTCCTGCACCGCGACGAACTCCATGGCCTCGAACCCCTTCTTGACGTGGTTGGCGTCGGGGTCGCTCATGACGGGATCCTCGCCCATGACGAACATCGCCTTGAGGGTCCCCTCATGGGCGGCGTCGAACATCTCGGGGATCTTGTAGCCCGGCTTGCCGGAGAGCTTCCGCCCCCAGAGCTTCTCGAAGAAGGCCAGCTTCTCCGGGTCCGTCACCTTCTGGTAGCCCGGGAAGTCCGAGGGCAGCGCGGCCATGTCGCAGGCGCCCTGGACGTTGTTCTGCCCGCGCAGGGGGTTGATCCCCGCGCTCGGAAACCCGATATGCCCCGTCAGGAGCCCCAGGTTGGCGAGGTTCTTGACGTTGTTCGTCCCGCAGATGTGCTCCGTGATCCCGAGCGTATAGAAGATGCCCGCCTTCCGGGTTGTGGCATAGAGGCGCGCGGCCTCGTGCAGCTGCTCGCGCGAAATGCCCGTGATGGCCTCGACCCGCTCGGGAGTGTAGGACTCGATGCACGCCAGCAGGGCCTCGTACCCCTCGCAGCGCTCTTTGATGTAGGCCTCGTCCTGCCAGCCCTCCTTTACGATGATGCGCATCATCCCGTTGATCAGGGCGATGTCGGTGCCCGAGCGCAGGGGCAGCCACAGGTGCGCCATCCCCGCGAGCTCCGTGCGGCGCGGGTCCACGACGATCAGCTTCGTGCCCCGGCGCACGGCCTGTTTCATCTTGATGCCGATGACGGGATGCGCCTCGGTGGTGTTGGACCCGATGACGAAGAGCAGGTCCTCGTCCAGGATCTCGTTCACCGAGTTCGTCATGGCGCCGCTTCCCAACGAGGTCGCAAGACCTGCGACCGTGGGAGCGTGTCAGGTCCGGGCGCAGTGATCGACGTTGTTGGTGCCGATCGCCGCGCGCATGAACTTCTGGAACACGAAATTATCCTCGTTGGTGCAGCGGGCCGAGGAGAGCCCCGCGACCGAGTCCGGCCCGTACCGCTCCACGATTTGGGAGAAACGGTCGGCGGCGAACCGGATGGCCCTGTCCCACGTCGTCCGCTCGAACTTGCCGTCCACCTTGATCAGGGGGTGGGTCAGCCGGTCCGGGCTGTGGATCAGGTCGGTGTGGAAGCGCCCCTTGACGCAGAGCTGCGTGCCGTTGATGGGGGCGTCCTCCGCGGGCGTCACGCCCACGACGCGTCCGTTCTTGACGTTCAGGTCGAAGTTGCAGCCCGTGCCGCAGAAGGGACAGGTGGTCCGCACCTTTGTGACCTCCCAGGGACGGGTTCCGACGAAATGCTTGTTGATCAGCGCGCCCGTGGGGCAGGCGGCGACGCACTGCCCGCACATCCGGCAGATCTCGCGGTCGATGGGGCGGTCGAAGGACGTCGTGACCGTCGAGTTCACCCCGCGCCCCACGAAGTCGACAGTCCCCGTCACCTGAATCTCGCGGCAGACCCGGACGCACTTGCCGCACTTGATGCACTTGTTCTGGTCGCGGATCATGACGGGGTTGGCCTCGTCCAGGGGAAAGACGGTGTTCGTGCGCGGCCAGCGGCTCTTCTGGACCCCGTACTCGTAGCACAGGTCCTGCAGCTTGCAGTTCCCGACCTTCTCGCAGGTCAGGCAGTCCTGCGGGTGGTTCCCCAGGATGAGGTCCAGGAGGCTCTTGCGGTAGCGGACGATCCGCTCCGTTTTTGTCTTGACGACCATGCCCTCCTTGACCAGGGTCGAACAGGAGGTCACGAGCTTCTTCGACCCCTCGAGCTCGACCACGCACATCCGGCACCCCGAGAACGCGGTCAGATGCTTGTCGTAACAGAGATTGGGAATCTCCACGCCCACCGACCGGGCCGCCTCGATGATCGTCGTCCCCGGAGCGACCTCGACGCCGTGTCCGTCTACATTCAATTTTACCAAGTCCGTCCCCCCCTTTTTGCCCCAACTCGGGCTCTCTTTCTCGGAAATAACGCGCCCGAAAAAGACGCCTTTTCGGAGCTATCCTAAACTTTAGAGATGGTCAATGTCTCTCGGGTAGTCAATTCGGCGCTTTGACGCTACAATAGGGCCAGCCCCAAATTGAGTGAAATATTCAACTAGTCAACCTTGATGTAGATTGTACCATAACCGGGTGTCGGGGAAGGGGGGGCGTGTCCCCAACTCCGCTGGCCGAAACGGAGGGGGTTTCCAAAAATGGCTGTTTTCACGTTCGATCTGGAGGCAAATCGCGAGAAGATCCAGGCATTCCGTAACTTCATAGACGACAACAGGTCCCGTAAGGGTGTGCTGATGCCCGTCCTGCAGGATGCGCAGTCCCGCTTCGGGTACCTCCCCAGGGAGGTGCTGGAGATCGTGTCGAAGGAGCTCAGGGTTCCGATGTCGGAGGTCTACGGCGTGGCGACCTTCTATTCCCAGTTCACCTTCATCCCCAAGGGGCGGCACGACATCAGCGTCTGCCTGGGCACGGCCTGCTACGTCAAGGGCGTCGAGACCGTCATGCAGGCCCTCGAGCGCGAGCTTGGGATCAAGGCCGGGGAGACGACCCCGGACCTCCAGTTCTCCATCACGCCGACGCGGTGCCTCGGGGCCTGCGGCATCGCGCCAGTGATCGCCATCGATGGAGAACAGCACGGCAACCTGACGCCGGAGAAGGTCAAGGCCACTCTGGACAAATACCGATAGGCCCACCGGCGGGGTCTTCCTTAAGGGGTTCATCGGTTCATCGCGGAATACAGGGGAGGGGAATGGCGATGACAACTGCGATTGCGGAGATGGTGAGGGGGCTTGACGCGGAGGCACTCGTGAGCCTGAGGGAGAAGGCTCGTGTCCATCTGGACGAACGTCTGCGGGAGAGGACGGACGTCGCGCTCGTCGACGGGGAGTATCGTCTGACCGGGAGCTTTTACGAGAAGCAGCTTCGGCTCGTGCTGCGCAACTGCTTCATCATCGATCCCAAAAATGTGGAGGATTACGTGGCGCTCGGCGGATACGCCGCCCTGTCCAGGGTCCTGACGGAGATGACCCCGGACGAGGTCGTCGGGGAGATGACGCGCTCCAACCTCAGGGGCCGGGGCGGAGCGGGGTTCCCGACGGGGAAGAAGTGGGCGGAGGCCCTCCGTCACGACGTGCCTCAGAAGTACATCGTCTGCAACGCGGACGAGGGCGACCCCGGGGCCTTCATGGATCGCTCCGTCCTGGAGAACGATCCCCACTCCGTCCTGGAGGGCATGGCCATCGCCGGCTATGCGGTCGGTGCGGATACGGGCTTCATCTACGTCCGCGCCGAGTACCCGCTGGCGGTGGAGCACCTGAAAATCGCCATCGCCCAGGCCCGGGAACGCGGCCTTCTGGGGCGCGGGATCCTGGGCTCGGACTTCGGCTTTGACATCGAGCTTCGGCTCGGATCGGGCGCCTTCGTCTGCGGCGAGGGGACGGCGCTGATCGAGTCCATCGAGGGCAAGCGGGGAATGCCGCGGACCAAGGTCTACCGCACGTCCCACAGGGGGCTTTGGGACTGTCCCACGATCATCAACAACGTGGAGACCTTCGCGAACGTCCCCCTGATCATGGACAGGGGTGCGGACTGGTTCCTGGGGATCGGGACGGAGGACTCGCCGGGCACCAAGGTGTTCTCGCTCGTGGGCAAGGTGTGCAACGCCGGGCTCGTGGAGGTTCCCATGGGGACCACGATCGAGTCGATCGTCTACGGGATCGGCGGGGGCGCCGCGGAGGGGCACGAGGTGAAGGCCGTCCAGACCGGCGGCCCCTCGGGCGGCTGCATCCCGCGGGAGCTGTTCGATACCCCCGTGGACTTCGCCTCCCTCGCGAGGATCGGCTCCATCATGGGGTCGGGCGGCATGGTCGTGATGGACGACACCGACTGCATGGTGGACATCGCGCGCTTCTTCCTGGAGTTCACCGTCGAGGAGTCCTGTGGCAAGTGCGTGCCCTGCCGCGAGGGGACCAAGCGGATGCTCGAGACCCTGGAGAAGATTACCGGCGGGCGGGGTGAGGCGGAGGATCTCGCCGTCCTGGAGGACTTGGGTGACGTGATCACCGCCACCTCGCTCTGCGGCCTGGGGCAGACCGCCGCGACCCCGGTGCTCAGCACGCTTCACTACTTCCGCGGCGAGTACGAGGCGCACGTCGGGGAGAAAACGTGCCCCGCGCACGCCTGCAAGGCGCTGCTCTCCTACTTCGTCACGGAGAAGTGCATCGGCTGTACCCGATGTGCGCGCGGGTGTCCCGCCTCCTGCATCGCCGGCAAGCCCAAGGAGCGGCACGTCATCGACCCCGCCCGATGCGTCAAGTGCGGAGCCTGCGCTGCCGCCTGCCCGGTGGGCGCCATCGTGAAACGCTGAGGGGGAGGCGGCTACCATGGCAAACATCACATTGAAGATAGACGGACAGGCCGTCTCCGTCCCGTCCGGGACGACCGTCATGGATGCGGCCCTGGAGCTTGGAATCGAGATTCCGGCCCTGTGCCAGGATAAAAGCCTGCCGGTGGTCTCCGCCTGCCGTCTGTGCATCGTCGAGGTGGGGGGAAGCCGCAAGCTCCAGACCTCCTGCTCGCTGCTGGCCCGGGACGGCATGGACGTCCGGACCGAGACGGATCGGATCGTCCGATACCGTCGGGCGATCCTGCAGCTCCTGTTGGACAGCCATCCCAACGACTGCCTGACCTGCGACAAGGCCGGGGAATGCCTGCTTCAGAAGTACGCCTGGCGCTACGGGGTCCGCTTCCGCGATCACGAGGGCGTCCGCAGGTCCGACCGCATCGACCTCTCCAGTCCCTACATCGCCAAGGACGACAGCAAGTGCATCCTTTGCGGCAAGTGCGTCCGGGTCTGCTATCAGGTGAAGGAGGAGCGCCAGGTTCTGGCCTTCGCCGGGCGTGGGTACAAGACGCGCATCGTCGCGGACGACGATCGGACGCTGGAGGAGTCGAAGTGCGTCTCCTGCAATCGCTGTGTCTCCGTCTGCCCCGTCGGAGCCCTGACGGACCGGCGCGCCGCGCGCAAGGGCAGGGCCTGGGACCTGACGAAGGAGGTCAAGCGCTGCCGCGTGTGCGACTACGGCTGCTCGTTCGAGGTATTGAAGAGGAATGGGAAGGGCGTTGCGGTGAAGGCCCAGCCGCCTGGTCCCGGACGGCCGCTGTGCCTCAAGGGGCGCCTGACGACCGAGCTTCTGAACGTCGAGACGCCGGACGCACCGTACCGCAAGGTGGACGGCAAGTTCCAGGAGGCCTCCTGGGCCAAGGCGCTGGGGCTCCAGAGCCTGCTGGAACGGCTCTCCGAAGCGGACGGGCAGGCCGAACGGTAACGCTGAAGGAACAGACGGAAACCCGCCCCCGGCCCCAGGGCCGGGGGCGGGTCATGCCAGCTGTCGCCTATTCATCCCGTACAGGGTCATGCCCGTACAGGGTCATGCGGTCGCCCCGCGCGAACCCGACGACCTGAAGGCGGCAGCGCGACGCCAGCTCGAGCGCCGCATCGGTCGGCGCCGAGCGCGAGACGACCATCGGGATACCCGCGCGGATAACCTTGAGCACGATCCCCAGCGGCAGCCGGCCGCTGGTGAAGAGCATGCATCGGCCCGGGTCCGTGCCCGTCAGCAGCGCCTTGCCCAGGCACTTGTCCAGCGCGTTGAAGCGCCCCAGGTCCTCGGCGAAACACAGCGCCTCCGGCCCCCGGACCATCAGGGCGGAGTGGACGCCGCCCGTCTCGCGAAAGAGCGAGGAGCGCT
Source organism: uncultured Fretibacterium sp. (assembly GCF_963548695.1). Classification (NCBI taxonomy): domain Bacteria; kingdom Thermotogati; phylum Synergistota; class Synergistia; order Synergistales; family Aminobacteriaceae; genus Fretibacterium; species uncultured Fretibacterium sp. The sequence continues at coordinate 6,110 of NZ_CAUUWA010000057.1, read as the reverse complement.
CCAAAAAGGCGCGGGAATGTCCCAGTACGGTCGCGGGGTCCCACTCGAGGGGCGGCAGCGGCCCCGGCTCCCGCCGTGTCATGGGACTCGGCAGGCGGACGGATACGCTGCCCGCCCCCTCGTCGGCCTCGATGTCCAGGATGTCCCCCGCCCGCTCGATGTACCCCTCGGAACAGAGCCAGCCCACCGCCAGCTCGTGTGCACCGCCGGGCAAAAACGCCTGGCGGCAGACGACACGCCCGTTGATGTGCAGGGAGAACTCCCGCTCCATCAGCACGGTCTCCTCCAGCACGGATTCCTCGATGTCCGAGCGGCCGCCGGCCATCCAGCGGGTTGCCCGCACCTTCACGAACGTCTCCGTCATGCCCACCCCCTGCCGTAAGGCCATAAACAAAAAACCGGCCAGGCCGTGTAAGGCCTCACCGGTCCACCGCTCGAAACAAGTCCCCGCGAATACCGTGTCTAGAAAGTCTTGACCCGTTCCCATTAAGGTGAGGATTACCCTGTCTCAGTTCAGTCAACGTTCGGTCGTCATCCCCGACAAGGACATACATCCTCGTGGAAATCGAGCGTTGGCTCAAGACATTATCTCGATCACGAATACCGCAGGGGTTCTCGATCCTTGACGCCATTATAGCAGATCGAGGGGGGATTCTCCCCGCCTCCCTCAAATTCATTCGCCCCGTTTTTCTATGCCTTCATGCGTCGATGCGCCCTGATGCCGATGAGACGTGATTCCATAATAGATAGTTGCTATTGCTGAATTAAGGAATTTTCATTAAAATTCGTGACATGTTTTTAGGACGTGACCGTGGTGGGGGCGAAGCCCCCATGTCGATTTTTTCAGGAGGGATATTGATTGAGTGGACGCACCATTACCCTGGACGGGCTGTCACTGAAGCTGGACGACATCGTGCGCGTCGCGCGGCATGGGGATGCGGTGCGCCTTGGAGAGGACGCGGTTCGGGCCGTCGGGAGGGCCGCCGCCCTCGTGGAGCGCTGGGCGGAATCCGACCGGGTGATCTACGGCATCACGACGGGGTTTGGGGACCTGGCCTCGGTGAGGATATCGCGGGAGGACCGCGCCGCACTTCAGGAGAACCTGCTGCGCAGCCACGCCTGCGGGGTCGGAGAGCCCTACCCCGTGGACGTCACGCGCGCCATCATGTTGCTGCGAATAAACACGCTCAGCCGTGGGCACTCGGGCATCAGCCTCAGGACGCTCTCCGGCCTCGTTGGGCTGCTGAACGCGGGCATTCATCCCCTCATCCCCTGTCAGGGTTCGGTCGGGGCCTCGGGTGACCTGTGCCCGCTCTCCCATCTGGCTCTCGGCCTCATGGGGGAGGGGATGGCGGAGTATCGGGGCAGGGTCGTCCCGGCCGCAGAGGCCCTGTCGGACGCGGGCCTGGCCCCGGTCTCGCTCGGGGCCAAGGAGGGCCTGGCCCTCAACAACGGGACCACGGTCATGAACGCGGTGGGCGCGCTTGTTCTGCTGGACGCCGAACGCCTGGCCCGCACCGCGGATGTCGCCGCCGCCCTGTCGATGGAGGCGCTTCACGGCGTCCCCTACGCTTACGACGCCCGCACCCATGCGCTCCGGCCCTTCAGGGGGCAGAACGCCGTGGCCTCGAACCTGCGCCGCCTGATCGAGGGCAGCGGCATCGTCGAGCGGTACAAGAGGGACCGCGTCCAGGACGCCTACTCGCTGCGCTGCGTGCCCCAGGTGCACGGCGCGGGCCGGGACGCGCTGGCCTACGTCCGCGGCGTGCTGGAGACGGAGATCAACTCCGTCACGGACAACCCCCTGATCTTCCCCGACGACGGGGAGGCCCTGAGCGGGGGGAACTTCCACGGCGAGCCCCTGGCCCTGGCCCTGGATTTCTTCGGGATAGCCATGGCCGAGTTCGGCAGCATCTCCGAGCGGCGCCAGGCCCGGATGGTCGATGCCTCGCTCTCCGGCCTGCCTCCCTTCCTGATCGAGGGCAGCGGTCTGAACAGCGGCTTCATGATCCCGCAGTACGTCTCTGCCTCCCTGGTCTCGGAGAACAAGGTGCTGGCCCACCCGTCCTGCGTGGATTCCATCCCGACGTCGGCGAATCAGGAGGACCACGTCTCCATGGGGGGCTACTCCGCCCGCAAGGCCGCGGCGATCCTGGACAACGTCCGGAAGGTCGTGGCCGTGGAGCTCCTGACGGGCGCCCAGGCGCTCGAGTTCAGCCTGAAGGACCTGAGGCCGGGCAAGGGGACGGGCGCCGCGCACGCCTGCATCCGCTCCGCGATTCCCTTTCTGAGGGAGGACGAGTTCCTGTACCCGCTGATCGATCGGGCCATCAAGCTGACCCGCGGCGGCGCGGTTCTGGACGCTGCGGAGGCCGCGGTCGGGCCCCTGGATTGAGGCACGAAACGGATACGAGGGATATATAACGGATATATAATGGTGGGGATACAGGGAGGACCCCACGACAATTCTCTTTGATTTTTTCGGGCGCGGGGGCATGTCGATGTCCCCGCGCTTTCGACCTTCGGGCATCTTGCAATTTTGCGTTTTCGGAAAGGAGCTGTCGGCGTGGCCTTGAAGCTATTCAGACATGCACGCATTTATACGCCCCTGATGGGCAGACGCCCCGCTGCGGGGGAGGAACAGGGGAAGCTGACCGTTTACGAGGACAGCTGTTTTCTGGTGGAGAACGGCCGGCTCCTCGCCGTCGGGGCGACGAGGGACGTCGAGAAATACCTGGAGGGGCGCACCGCGGATCAGGAATTCGACCTGGGCGGGGCCGCGGTGGTCCCCGGCTTCGTCGACCCGCACACCCACGCCTGTTTTGCGGCGCTGCGCGAGGAGGAGTTCTCCATGCGTCTTGCGGGCAAGTCGTACCTCGAGATCCTCCAGGCGGGGGGCGGCATCCTCTCGTCCGTCCGGGCGGTCCGTTCGGCGTCGGACGAGGCGCTGTTCGCGTTCTCCCGGTCCCTCCTGGACTCCACCCTCCTCTACGGGACCACGACGATCGAGGTCAAGAGCGGCTACGGCCTGGACGTCGAGACGGAGCTGCGGATGCTCCGCGTCATCGACCGACTGGGCAGGGAGACGCCCCAGACCGTCGTCCCCACCTTCATGGGGGCTCATGCGGTGCCGGAGGAGTTTCGGGGGAACCCGGAGGGCTACGTGGCGCTGCTGCGGGAGGAAATGCTGCCGGCCGTCGCACGGCAGGGCATCGCCCGTTTCTGCGACATATTCTGCGAGGAGGGCGTGTTCTCCGTGGAGCAGAGCCGCCGGGTCCTGGAGTGCGCGCGGGAGTATGGGCTCCACCTCAAGGTGCACGCCGACGAGGTGCACGACCTGGGCGGCGCCGTTTTGGCCGGCGAGCTTCGCGCCGTCTCGGCCGAGCATCTGCTGGCCGCGTCCGACGCCGGGATCGAGGCGATGAAGAGGTCGGGGGTCGTGGCGGTGCTGCTTCCCGCGACGGCCTACAGCCTGCGCAAGCCGTTCGCCCGGGCCCGGACGATGGTGGAAAAGGGCGTCCCCGTCGCGCTGGCTACGGACCTGAACCCCGGTTCCTGTTTCTGTGCGTCCATGCCCTTTGTCCTCAGTCTCGCCGTCATGGGGATGGGCCTGACCCCCGAGGAGGCCCTGACCGGCGCGACCCTGAACGCCGCGTGGGCGGTCGGGGCGGCCCGAGACGCCGGAAGCCTGGAACCGGGCAAGATGGCCGATTTCCTGGTCCTGGACGGCGAGACGCCCGCCGTCTTCGCCTACGCCTCGGGTGCACGGCCGATAAGGTCGGTGTGGAAACAGGGCGAGCGTGTGGCATGAGTGGGCGCATCTCGTGGGGCGGTCGGCCGTCCTCCGTTTTTTGGTGAGTGAGGTGAGTTGGATGCGCCGTCTGCTTATTCTCTGTCTGGCGCTCTGTCTGTTCTTCTGTCCGGGGGCCGAGGCGGCTCCGGTTGCCCGAGGCGTCTTCCTCTCCGAGCTTCTGGAAGCCCGCGGCCTGGACTGGAGCTCCGCCAGGGAAAAGGATGGCGCGGCCTTCCTCTTGAGGAGCGGACTGGTGACGGACCCCGTCGGGAAGCTGAACGCGCCGGCGACGCGCCGGGAGGCGATGCGATGGAGCGTCCAGGCCCTGGGGCTGGAGGTCGAGGCGCGGATCCTGTCGGGCCTTTCGCTCCCCTTCAAGGACGTGAAGTCCCTGTCGGCCTTCGACCGCGGCTGCCTGGCCGTGGCGGTGAACATGGACCCCCCGCTGATTCGGAGCGGAGTCCCGACCTTCAGGGGCGAACATGCTATAACGGACAAGGAGGCGAAAAGCCTGCTGTCCGCCGTCCGCAGGGCGAGCGTCGGCCTCGAGCTGGATGTGAAGCTCTCCCCTGCGGTGGGGATGACGCTGCGCGTCCACAGGAGCGGCGTCTCGACCGGCATCCCCAAATGGAGGGTCTACGCGGACGGGTTCAACGACAAACCGGAGGCCGAGGCGCTTCAGCGCTTTCTGAAGGGCAAGGGGTTCGACATGACGGCCTCCCAGCCGAATTACGAATGGGTCCTGCGCAGCGGGCTCCTGGAGGATTACGGCCGGGTGCGCCGCCTGTTCGACCTGATCCGCTCGCGGGGCCGCAAGGCGCGCATTCTGGCATCGGTCACGAACCGGGATACGGAGATACTGCCGCGCTACTGGGCCGTCCTGACGCTGGACCCCGAGCGCTACAGGCTGGAGCCGATCCTCGCGCCGGGCGGTTCCTCCGCCCTCGCCCCGCTGTCGGAGATGGCCCGTGCCGCAAAGGTCCGGGCCGCCGTCAACGCGGGCTTCTTCTCCGTAACGGGGCGGAACCGCGGACTGCCCATCGGGACGCTCCGCATCCGGGGCTCGCTCGTGAACCCACCCTATCAGGGCCGAACCTGCCTGGGCTGGAACAAGGACAACGAGGCCGCCTTCGGCGAGGTCTCCTGGAGCGGCACCATCCCGACGGACCTGGGGACCCTCTCCCTGAACGCCGTGAACCGTTTCGTCAAGGGGGATAAGCTGGTGCTCTACACGCCGCACTACGGGGCGTCGACCCCGAAAGTGACGTCCGTACCGGCCGCGGAGGTCGTGGTGCGCGGAGGGCGGAGCGCCGGTCTGCGGGAAAGCGGCGGCCCCCTTGAGCCCGGGACCTGGGTGCTGGCCGGGTACGGGAGCAACGCGGACCTTCTGAGGGAGCTCTTCCCCGCGGGCACGAGAACCCCGGTGCGGGTCCAAAGCGAGCTGGCGGGCGGCGCCGGGGAGTCCTGGGGGGAGATGGAGAACATCGTTCAGGCGGGCCCGTTCCTCCTCAGCGAAGGCGAGGTGCGGGTGGATGCCGAGGGGTTCGGGAACTCGCTGGTCAACCTCAGGCATCCCCGCTCCATCGTGGGGCTGACGAACGACGGCAACTGGATTTTCATGGTCATCGACGGGCGCAACGGGCTGCACGCGTCGGGCGCCACCCTGGCGGAGGCCGCGGAGCTCCTGAGCTCCATGGACATGGCCTATGCCCTGAACCTTGACGGCGGCGGCTCCTCGGAACTGTGGATCGACGGCAGGCTCTACAACTCCCCGTCGGGGGGGAGGGAGAGACCCGTCAGCTATGGGATCGGGGCGCGAAGCGTGCGGTAGCCGTCCCCACCCTGCAGCCTCCAGGGCAGTGGGATCGTGAAAAATGCGGAGGGAAGCGCTGTGCCTCCCCGTGTTTTCTGTGTTAAAATAACAAAAATCATGGGGTAGGCGCCTGCGCGCTGCCCTATTTTTCTGTGGGGAAGGGTCGTGTTTTTGTAATGAGGAAAGGGCTTCTTTGCGCGTTGATTTTGGGAACGGCCATGGTTGCCTCGTCTCCCGCTCTGGCCTGGGATGCGGCCAAGCAGAAGAACCTGGGACAGGATCACATCAAGATGCAGTGGTACCTGCTGGACTACGGCAAGAGGGATAACGTCCTCTTTGCCGTTGCGCGGAAGTACTATACCAACACCTCCGTCAAGCAGCAGACGGTGGACCTGCTGATGTCCAAGTACAGCCTCTCCCCGGAGGTCGCGGACAGCCTCTATTTCACCGAGTACGGCTACGAGTACACGCCGGACGGCAAGCAGTTCGCGGTGACGTACCTCA
>NZ_CAUUWA010000056.1 GCF_963548695.1 uncultured Fretibacterium sp. | reverse complement strand
ATCTCTCACACTCTTTCCTTGGATTAAATCCTCTTTAAAGGCGGATTAGTATCAGGAATGCGGGATCCGAAAGATCGCCGATACACTGAATCGAAGTTCCTCGACGATCGGCAGGGAATTCCGGCGTAATCACATCAAGGGAGTCTGCAGCGCCCACGAGGCGCAGCTCCTTCTTCTTGAAAAATTTAAAGAAAAATTCAACAACTGCAATAACGAAAAAACGCCTCAGACCGAGCGCAGGCGGGCGTGAAGGAACATCCTGTCCTCCCGGTCTCCCCCTCTGTAGGAATAACAGACCTCCCGGCTCTCGAAGGTATCCAGGCACGAAATAAAGATGCGGCCCTGGTCGATACCCGACTCCATCAGCTGCAGCCGAAGCTCTCCCGCGATGTCGAAATAGAAATGCCCCTCCATCTCACAGACGTTCTCGGCACGGAAGACCTTGAGGCCACGAGCCGTCCACTCCTCCATCGTTCGAGGATAATTGCCTCCGCCAATGCAGGGCCCCACCCAGGCGGAGGACGAGCACACGGCATCGGCCCCAAAACGATTGACCACCTGGTCGAGTCCGGAGCGAACGATGTTCTGCACCGTGCCCTTATAACCGGAGTGCATCAGGAGCACCCAGGGCGTTCCGGCAGCAGCCCATTCCTCGGAGGGCATGACCACTACGGGAGCGCAGTCCGCAAAACGCAACGACGCCTCCAGGCCGGGAGCCGTCAGGAGGACCCCGTCGGCCTTGGGCGTAAGGGGCAGGACGTTTTCCGGCGTGGAATCGAGGATCGAGATCCCATGTACCTGATGGGGCGCAACCAGCGGAAGGGACTCGCCCAGCCAGGAGGTCAAGCGCTCTCGGATAACCCCGGCCCTCCCGCCCGTGGCATCCAGCAGCCTTCCCCTCATGAATAGGTGGACCTCCGCAAACGAGACATCCGGCAAGAACTCCAGGGCCGTCTGTCCGTCCCAATCCATTAGCTCGAAGTTACCCAGGGTGCACCGTAGGTGTCTCGACAAGGGATCCATTCCGCTACCCTCCATCCTTCTCTCACCACATTCCAAAGACCAAGCGCGATTCCAAACACTTGAAAGTCTTTCATAATGTCACTAATATACCACTTCTGACAATTTTGAACTCATCTTTACCCACACAGAATAACGAAGAACCCCTAAAAGACTAAAAAAGGGTTCAGGCTGAAATCCCCTGAACCCTTGTCATTACTGGAGCCGACTTCCGGACTCGAACCGGAGACCCCATCCTTACCATGGATGTGCTCTACCTGCTGAGCTAAGTCGGCATAAAATGGTGGTGGAAGTTGGATTTGAACCAACGTAGGCTCTCGCCGACAGATTTACAGTCTGTTGCCATTGACCACTCGGCCATTCCACCCCATACCCTGCGTTTCAGCTGGAGCCGGCGATCCGACTCGAACGGACGACCTGCTGATTACAAGTCAGCTGCTCTACCAACTGAGCTACACCGGCAAATTGCCCATCAGCCTCATCGCAGTACAGTCAGGAATTTTACAGAGAATCTTGGGTTCTGTCAAGTTTTTGGGAGAGACTGTCACTGAACCATAGTCAAGCAGGAGGACAGTCGAAGCGAAAGGATAGTCAACTTAAGGCGTTCCTGCTTGGTGTTTTTTTGCCTGCGGTTTTGGGAACAGGCAGATTATAAATCATCGAATGAACTTTTTGCCCCAATCCGCTATACTATACCCTGCGCGTCGGGGGACCTCAGAAAAGTCCGGCGGCGCCCTCGGGCCCTGCCTCTGGGCGTTCCGCAGAACCGTGCGCAAAGGCATCCTGATGTTGCGGGTTCGAATCCCGCTCCGACCGAGGGGTCGGGTAGCTCAAAGGCAGAGCGCAGGACCGAGGTTGCGGGTTCGAATCCCGCACCGGCCGAGAGGCCGGGAAGCTCAATGGCTGAGTGCACAGCAAAGGAACACGAAGGTTGGAACGATGGAATACGGCAGTTTGCCGGTTCGGCCGGAAGTTTTCCGCCGAACGCCCTTGGATCCGTCTCGAGGCGTCCGAGGCCCCATCCAGGACCTACCGCGGCCCAGGCCTCCCCGATGGGGACAGCTCCGGCCCGGCACGTCCCGGACGGAACGGAGCCCCACGGGGACAGGGAGGCGACGCCGTATTTCATCATTTTTAGCGTCGCTTAAACCAAAAGCTGCGTCCCTGTAGGACTTTCAAGGAGGCAAAACGATGAAGATCACGGTCGGTGAAAATGAGCGTGCGTTCCTCTTCCGAAACGGTCGCTTCGTGAGGATGCTGGGGACAGGTAAACACTGGCTGTTTCGCTTTCTTGGGGATGAAGTCCGTCGGCTCGACGTGAACGACGGGCCCCTGAACACCGACATCCCGCTGCAGGTTTACCTTCGGGACGAGAACTTCGTGCGGGAGGTGGAGGTGGTGCGTGTCCCGGACGGGCACGTCGCCCTGCATTTCGTGGACGAACGTTTTGCGGGCGTGCTGGAGCCGGGGGAACACGCCTATTGGAAGGTGTTCCGGAGCCACGAGTTCAGGCTCGTAGCCATGGAGGACGAAGCCACCGCTCTGCCTCTACCGGTCCAGGAGGCCATCCCGGACTCCCTGTGCACCCGGCTGGAGGTCCAGTCCCATGAAGTCGCCCTGCTGTACGTGGACGGACGTTTTGGGCGCCTTCTGGAGCCGGGGCGGTACTTCTTCTGGAAGAACGGCCGCGACATCGCCTGGACATTCTGCGACCTGCGCGTCCGCCAGGTGGACGTCGCAGGACAGGAGATCCTTACCCTGGACAAGGTATCCCTTCGCATCAACTTCGTCTGCAAGTACCGGGTGCTGGACCCCGTGCGTCTGTATCGGGAGCAGGAGGACCCGGAGCGCCAGCTCTACGCAGCCCTCCAGCTCGCCCTGCGTGAGGTGGTGGGGCACCTGAGGTTCGACGAGCTCCTGGAGCGCAGGCACGATCTCGGCTCCCTTGTTTTAAAGGCCCTGCCCAACGACGGTGCCGTGGAGTTCGTCTCGGCGGGGCTCCGGGATGTCATCCTGCCCGGCGAGGTCCGGGAGATCATGAACACGGTGTTGGTCGCGGAGAAAAAGGCCCAGGCCAGCATCATTACCCGGCGAGAGGAGGTGGCCTCCACCCGCAGCCTGCTGAACACCGCAAAGCTCATGGAGGAGAACGCCACGCTCTTTAAGCTGAAGGAGCTGGAGTACCTGGAGCGCATTTGCGAGAAGGTGGGATCCATCTCGCTCGACAACGCTTCTGGGCTCCTGGAACAGCTGAGGACCCTGATTGCCCTCGGCGGGGCCCGGTCCGGAGGAGCGCAAAGCGGTCAATAGCCGCCTCGAAAAAGCCGGGGGACATCGTCCCCCGGCCGTTGTCAATCCGCTTTCCTTAATCCGCTTTCAATCCGCTTTCCTTGCCGGTATCCTCAGGGCCCCCAGGTCCCCGACCTCCTCGAAGAGCGCATTGCAGCGCCTCAGCAGAGCCAGTCGATTGGCCCGCACCCTCTCGTCGGGGTCCATCACCATAACGTCGTCGAAGAAGGCCGACACCACGGGAGAGAGCTCGGCCAGACGTGCCGTCAGCCCCTTCCAGTCGTTCGAGTTCAGCACTTCCCGAACCCCGGGCTCCAGCCTCACGACCTCGTCATAGAGCGCCCGCTCCGCCGGTTTTGCAAGCAGCGCGGGGTCCACGGCATCGGGGGCTTCCGGGGCCTTCTGGAGGATGTTCCGGACGCGCACCGCGGAGGTCATGAGATCCGAAAACCAGGGCTCGTCCTTCACCTCGTCCAGGGCCTCCATCAAACGCAGGGCCTGGCAGGGCCGACGGCCGATGACCGAGAGTGCCAGCGCGGCGAGCTCGTGCTCGTACCCCTTCTCCTTGAGCTGGACCAGCAGCCGCTGCCCGATAAAGGCAAGGATACGCTCCAGCACACCCTGTTCCACCTGGTTCAGCTGGGCGGATTCCCGAACCGCCTCCTCGAGGTCCAAGTCCAGGCTCCGGCCCCACAGGATCTCGTTGATACAGCGGGCCGCACGGCGCAGCCCATAGGGGTCCTGCGAGCCCGTCGGCTCGAGCCCCACCTTGTGGCAGCTCACGACGATATGGATGCGCTCGGCCAGGCCCAGGATCGCCCCCACGTCGTCGGTCGGCAGGCTGTCCGAGGCGAAGCGCGGCAGGTACTGCTCGTAGAGGGCCAGGGCCACGCGCGGGTCCTCGCCGTCATGGCGTGCGTACTCGCGCCCCATCACCCCCTGGAGCTCAGGGAACTCGTAGACCATGCGCGTGACGAGGTCGGCCTTGGAGAGCCAGGCCGCACGCTCCACCAGCTTGGCCAGGGAGTCCCGGCCCAGCCGCTCGCAGAGCAGGAGCGCCAGCTCCCGGGTCCGCTCCACCTTGTCGTACACGGAGCCCAGCTTCTCCTGGTACGTCACGTCCTTCAGACGCTCCACGTTCGTCGACAGCGGCTTCCTCCGGTCCTCCGCCCAGAAGAAGGCGGCGTCCTCGAGGCGGGCCCTCAAAACCCGTTCGTTCCCCTCCCGGATCGTCCTCATGTCCGTGGCCCTGTTGTTGCTGACCCCGATGAAGACGTTCGCCAGCGCGTTCCCCCTGTCCCTGTTCCGAACCGCGAAGTACTTCTGGTTCTTCTTCATGGAGGTGATCAGGACCTCCTCGGGGATCTCCAGATAGCGCTCGTCGAACGTCCCAATGAAGGGCGCCGGGAACTCGACCAAGAACAGGTTCTCCTCCAGCAGCTCGGGGTCCATCTCCACCTCGAGATTGCCCTCGAAGTCCTGCTTCAGGAGCGATATGGCCGTCTCCAGCTTCTGGCGGCGCTTATCCTGATCCAGGATCACGCTGTTGTCGTAGAGGCGCTCCAGAAACTCGTCCGCGTTCCGGATCTCGATGGACCTCTGCCCCATGAAGCGGTGCCCGCTGGTCGTCCGGCCGCTCCTCACGCCGCCGTACTCGAAGGGGACGACCGTATCGTCGGCAAGGGCGAGGAGCCAGCGGATGGGCCGGGCGAACCGCACGCCCGGTTCCGCCCAATACATGCTCTTGGGAAACGACAGCCCCTCAACGAGGCCGCGCAGAAGGCCGGGCAGGACGTCCAGGGTGCGCCGGCTCTCCTCACGGACCTCGGCGGCCACATACTTCACCCCATCCACCTCGAGCTCGCCCAGCGAATCGACCTCTACCCCCTTGCTCTTCGCGAAGCCCAGGGCGGCGCGGGTGGGTTCCCCCTTCGAGTCGTAGGCCGACGCAAGGGGCGGCCCCTTGAGCAGCGACACCGACGAACTCTGCGTCTCGTCCAGCTCCCGGATGTGCAGGACCAGGCGCCGCGGCGTCGCGTAGGTCCTGACGTCCTTGAAGCCAAGCCGGTTATCCGACAGAGCGGAGACCGACAGCCGCTCCAGGGACCTCAGGGTCTCGGGAAGGAAGCGGGAGGGAAGCTCCTCCGTTCCGATCTCCAGGATGACGTTCCTCAAAGCCATCACGCATTCCTCCCCTCGGCAAGTTCGGAAACGGGTTCAACAGCGGCCCCGGCCGACCGCGCCGGAGCGCCGAATTTTCCCATGAACGGAAAACCCATCTCCTCGCGCTGTTTCCGATAGGCCGCGGCACAGCGGCTGGCCAGCGCGCGGATCCGGCCGATGTAGCCGGTCCGCTCCGTCACGCTGACGGCCCCACGCGCATCCAGCAGGTTGAAGGTGTGCGAGCTCTTCAGGACATAGTCGTAGGCGGGCAGGACGAACCCCTTGTCCAGGATGCGCCCGGCCTCGGCCTCGTACATGGCGAAGAGCTGGAAGAGCATCGCGGTATCGGCGATCTCGAAGTTGTAGTGCGAGTTCTCGATCTCCCCCTTGAGGTCCAGGTCGCCGTAGGTCGCCGTGTCCGACCAGGCGAGGTCGTAGACGTTCTCCACCTTCTGGACGTACATGGCGATGCGCTCGGTCCCATAGGTCAGCTCCGCCGGAACGGCCTCCATATCGATCCCGCCCAGCTGCTGGAAATAGGTGAACTGCGTGATCTCCATGCCATCGAGCCAGACCTCCCAGCCCAGCCCCCAGGCCCCGATCGAGGGGTTCTCCCAGTCGTCCTCCACAAAGCGGATGTCGTGCTCCGAGGGGTCGATGCCGAGGCTCATCAGGCTCTGGATATAGAGGTCCAGGATGTTGGACGGCGCGGGCTTGATGATGACCTGATACTGGTAATAATGCTGGAGGCGGTTGGGGTTCTGCCCGTACCGCCCGTCGGTGGGCCGGCGCGAGGGCTCTACATACGCCACACGCCACGGCTCCGGGCCGAGCACCCGAAGCGCCGTGGCGGGGTTCATCGTCCCGGCCCCGACCTCGACGTCGTAGGGCTGCTGCACCACGCATCCCTGCTCCGACCAGAAGCGCTCGAGCCTGAAGTAGATCTCCTGAAAATTCAACTCAATCTCTCCTTAAAACTCAAATATTCCGTATATCCTGAGAGAGGAGCCCCCCGACGCAGCGGGAGGCCAGAGCAAAAAGCCCCCGCGCGCCGTCGAGCTCCCCGAGTTCTCCATACCGTTCGACCCCGTGCACATCCGCTCCCGCAGTCCGCCTCAAAAGCGACAGGTCCTCCCCCGAGAACCGGGGCCGGCCGGCCCCAGGCCCACAGCCCGCGCAGGTCAGGCCCTCGCCCGTCCAGAACAGCGATTCGGCAAGCCTGCCGCACCGGGCGCAGCGCGTCAGGTCGGGAGCGAGCCCCCACACCGTGATCCAGCGCCACAGAAAACGCCACTCCGCCGCCTCCGGCGGAACCCGGGACGTCCCCAGAAGGCGCATGTTCCAGTAGAGGTTGGCCAAAAGGTCGTCCGCCGGATGCTCCGCCATCAGATGGCGCAGCAGGAGCTTCGACCAGCGGACCGCCGTGCGGAGCGCCTCCGGTCGCCTCCTGAGGGGGATCATGCCGTCGACGACGTCCACCGCGCTCAGATAGACCCCGCCGCCCCGCCCCCGGTGGAGCCAAAAGGCCCCCCAGACGAGCGGCTCCGTACCGCCGCCGAAGCGCACACGCCCGCCCGCCGCCCCGCGCGCGGAGGCACGGACCAGCCCCCGGCCCTTGAGGAAGAGGGCGAGCAGAATGTCCCCCTCCCCCGCCACGGAACGCGAGAGCACCACGCCCGAGGCGGAATCCAGGCCCTGACGCGACATACTTATCCCCCCACCCTTGAAACTACCCACCCTTGAAACAACATCGGGGGGCGCCGCCCCCCGCCCCCCCGGCAGGGGAACGTGTCCCCCTGCACCCCCCGATGGGAACGGGACAAAAGGGCGGGGTCAGAGCCCGAGGCGGCGCAGCACGGGCTCCGACTGCCTCCAATGCGGGGACACCTTCACCCACAGGTCCAGGTAGGCCGGGTGGCCGGTGAGCTCTTCCAGCTCCAGCCGTGCGGTCTCGCCGATCCGCTTCAGCATCGCCCCCCCGGCCCCGATCAGGATGGCCTTCTGCCCCGCCGTCTCCACGATCAGTGACGCCCGGATGTAGAGCCGCTTCCGCTCGGGGTACTCATCCGGGCTCTTGTACTCGTCGATCTCCACCGCGACGCAGTGGGGAACCTCGTCCCGCAGCAACGCCAGCACGCGCCCGCGGATGACCTCGGCCGCCATGAAGCGCTCCGTGCCGTCGATCAGGATGTCGGGGTCGTACCACGGCGTCCCCTCGGGCAGGAGCGGCAGCAGAAGGTCGATCAGGGCGTCGAGATTGCGCCCCCTGCGCGCGGAGACGGCGATGCGCCCAGCGAAGGGAAGCCTGGCTCCATAGAGCTCCAGAGCCCCACCGGGGTCGTGCGCGTCGGCCTTGTTCACCACCAGCACAATCGGTCGGGAGACGACGGAGAGCGCCCTCAGCACCTCGGCGTCCTCGTCCCTCAGCCTGCGGTCCCCCGCCTCGACCAGCCAGCAGACGGCGTCGGCCTCGGCAAACGCGTCCTCGGCCGCGTCCGTCAGGGAACGGCCAAGCCGGTCCCTGGGCCGGTGCAGCCCCGGCGTGTCCGTGAAGACGATCTGGGCGCGTTCGTCGTTGTAGATGCAGCGAATCACATTGCGGGTCGTCTGAGGCTTCGGGGAGACGATCGCCGCGCGGGCGCGCAGCAGCGCGTTGACCAGCGAGGACTTGCCGACGTTGGGCCGCCCGGCCAGGGCGACCACACCGCAGCGCATCGCGGCCCCGCCCTCCTGTCGCTCCCCGCTCAAGGGGCCCCGCCCCTCAGGTCGAAGGAGTGGGGCAGCAGATCGCGCGCGGAGTACACGAGGGGCCCCTCGGGCGACGCCAGGACCACCCACATGTCGGGGTTGAACTCCACCAGAATCTGACGGCAGGCCCCGCAGGGCGGACAGGGCCTGCCGAAGTCCCCATCCCCCGAGCCCACGACCGCCACGGCCACGGGGTTCCTCAGGCCGCGCGCCACCATCGCCGCAATCGCGCTGCGCTCCGCGCACATGGAGAGGCCGTAGGAGGCGTTCTCCACGTTGCAGGCGGTCAGGACGCCCCCATCCGCGAGGAGCAGCGCGGCCCCAACCCGAAAGCGCGAGTAGGGCGCATAGGCGCGGGAGGCCGCCTCCCGAGCCCTCTCCAGCAGCTCCAGCGGGGAGGAACCGGGCCGGCCATCCCCCTCGCCCCATCCGCCCGCACCGCCCCGGGACTTACCGGTCATCCTTTCCATAGGCCCTCCTCACGCGTCCTTCTCGGGTTTCATGCGTTCGAGGTCGAGCACCTTGATGCGGTGATCCTCGAGGTCGACCACCCGAATCCTCCAGTCCTCGTACTCGAACGTATCGTTGACCTGGGGGAAACCCCCGGCCAGCAGCAGCACCAATCCGGCCAGGCTCTCCGCATCCTCGGACTCGAAGGGGTAGTCCAGGGCCTCGCTGAGGTCCTCGAGGCTCGTGGTCCCCTGCACCCTGTAGGTGCCGTCCTCCATCTCGAGGATGTCCGGGGACTCCTGGTCGTACTCGTCCTGGATCTCCCCGACGATCTCCTCGAGGATATCCTCCATCGTCACGAGCCCCGCCACGCCGCCGTACTCGTCGACCACGACGGCGATGTGGATGTGGTCCCGCCGCATGGTCTCCAGCAGCTCCACGGTGCGGATGGTCTCGGGGACGAAGAGCGGCTTGCGCATCATGCCCCCCACGACCTGAGAGAGCTCGGCGCCGATCAGGTGCTTCAGGGTGTCCTTGACGTAGAGCACCCCCACAATGTTGTCCAGGCTCTCCTCGTAGACCGGGAGGCGGGAGTGCCCGTGTTCGATGAAGACCTTCATGGCCTCCTCCAGCGGGTCCGAGGCCTCCAGGGTCACCATGTCCATGCGCGGGACCATGACCTCGTGGACCCGGGTCTCCTCGAAATCGATGATCCCGTCGATCATCCGCCGTTCCACCGCCTCGAGCGCGCCGCTCTGTTCCCCGATCTTCACCACCTGCTCGATCTCCTCCCGCGTGACGAACACGTGCTGGGGCTTGAGGTCGAGCCGGAACAGCAGCCCAATGAAGGAGACGCACTTCCTCATCAGCCACGCGAAGGGAGCGAGCAGGATGGAGAGGAGGCGCAGCAGGGGCACGGAGAAGACCAGCACCCCGTCGGAGTGGACCATCGCGGCGCTCTTCGGCAGTATCTCCCCGAAGATGACGATCAGAACGGTCATGACCGGGACCACGCAGACCAGCGCCCCCTCCCCGAAGATCTGGAGCACAAGCCTGGCCGCCAGGGTGCTGGCCGCGATGTTGACGACGTTGTTCACGATGAGACAGACGGTCAGGGCCTCCTGGACGTCGTCTATAAGCCATTGAAAGAGGGACCGGAAGAGCGGACGCCGCTCCTGGAGCACCATGAGCCGGCTCCGGCCGGTGGTCGTGATGGCAGTCTCCGAGGCGCTGCAGAACGCCGACAGAAGGAACAGGACGACGAACCAGAGGCAGCTCTTCAAAAAGGGCAGCAGGGCATTTCCGGAAAGGCCCCCCATCCTAGTGCCCTCCCCTCAGGACGTCCAGGAGCCGTTGTTTGACGGCGTCCTGACGGGCCCACATGGCCGACTCCCGCTCCTCTGTGTCATGGTCCCAGGCCAGCAAATGCAGAAAGCCATGCGCCAGCACGAGGCAGAGGGCGTCCTCGGAGGGAAGCCCCTCGTGCAGGCGCGCCACCTCCTCCGGACAGATCAGGATGTCCCCGAGAGGCAGCAGCTCCGTCAGCGCCCCGTCCGGGACGAAACGGCCGTCCGCCTCCCAGAGCGGGAAGGACAGCACGTCCGTCGCCTCGTCCCGCTCCCGGTACTCGCGATTGACCGTGCGCATCTCGTCCGGCCCCAGCAGGGTCACCGAGAGCTCCACCGTCCCGTAACGGACGATCTCGGGATACAGGGAGGCCAGCTCGCTTTCGAGGACGCGCCCAAAAGCCCCCCATATGGATAACGGAATCGGACTTTGAGGTTCCCCGTCCTCGGGGCCGTCGACGTGAAGTTCCAATCTCAAAACGTGAACCCTCCCAGAGTCTGTCCCCCATCGATGCGGCCCCATCCGCCATCCGCCGTCGACAGGGAGAGAATGTAAAGAATAACATAACACAACATGCGCTCGGAGACTAGATCAAGGGAAACACTGATTTAATCCACGAAGCCTCCCTGTGGTACCCCAGCTTGCTGTTTTTGAAGAAGGAACTTGCCGGGGCCGCCGCTATCCCCGGAGGGGAGCCTTCCGGCAGCCGCTCGCTTCGCTTGCGGGCCGCTCAGTCTCAGGATAGCGGCGTGGGGGTTTGGGGGCAAAGCCCCCATGTTAATTTTTTAGGGAAGCGCTGAAAATTTTTGCCCATAGACGTTTTGTATATTTATTCCTGATAAAATATGCATTTTTGTTTTAATAAGCGCTTCCCAAGGAAACGGAACGTCTCCGCGTTCATCGGGTCCCCGCTCCGGCAGTTTCAGCCCCGGGGGGAACGGCCCGAGCCTCCGCGCCCTCGCCCGCGGCAGGCGCGCCTCCGCCGGCCTCTTTCTGCCTCCCTCGGTCGGGGCTCCGGACCATCCGGGTGTGATACATGGAGAGCAGGACGGACAGAAGGGACTCCTTGATGCGGGTGAGGTCCCTCAGGGTGAAGTCGACCTCGTCGAACTGTCCCTCCGCGATCTTGCTGGCCACCACCTGGTCGATGACCTTTTTCAGGGCCATGATAGCCTGGCTCCGCCCCGCGTTTCGCCCGTCCTGCGGCATCTCCCTCGCGTCCCGCCTCAGGAGCTCGCGCCCCAGGCTCTCGCTCCGTATCGCGGCCTCCATGGAGTCCAGAATCATCAGGAGCGCCGTCTCGCGGGACTGGGGCCTGGGCCCCGGATAACAGAAGTCCGACCACTCGACGCGCTCCTCCTCCCCCCGCTCCCGGGCCTCCGCCCTGGCCTTGTTGTAGAAGTAGCGGACGCAGGCGGTGCCGTGATGCTCCGCGATGAAGTCCCGTATCCTCCTGGGCAGGCCGTACTCCCTGGCCATCTCCAGGCCATCCTGGACGTGCGATATGATGGTCATGGCCGAAAGCGTGGGGCTCATCCCGTCATGGACGTTGGGCCCGCCTCCCTGGTTCTCGACGAAGAACTGCGGGCGTCTCAGCTTTCCGATATCGTGATAATAGGCCCCGGCCTTCATCAGGTTCTCGTCCATCCCCATGTCGATCGCCACCGCCTCGGCGAGCGTGGCGATCGCCAGGCAGTGCTGGTAGGTCCCCGGCGCGTCCCGCTGCAGCTTGCGCAGCAGGGGGCTCGAGGGATGGCTCAGCTCCCGGAGGCGAAGAATGGAGAGGACGCCGATATACCCCTCCACCAGGGGCAGGAGGACGACCATGAAGATCGCTGCCAAAGCGTCCAGAAGCAGAAAGCGCCCGGTCTCCAGCCAGAAGAAGCCCCCCGTCATGGGCACCCCCTGAATCCAGAGGATGACGATGCGGGATACGCTCAGGAAAAGCGCAAACAGGACCAGCCTGCGGACGAGAGACTCTCGGGACTCGATGCGGCGCAGGAGGTAATACCCCGTCATCGAGGCGAGGAACCCCAGGGAGAGGAGCAGGAGCAGATCGTAGACGGAGAGCCCCGCGATGATAAAGACCCCGGACGCGGTGCTGGCCAGGGAGGCGTTGAAGGCGAAGGACCGGGGCATGCAGAGATAGGCCGCCATGACCGCGGGGAGGATGCCGGCGCCCGCCGTCCGCATCTGTACGGCGAGCATCTGACCGATCCATGCGGCCGAGACGACGAAGACGACGCACTCCCACGGAGGCCGGCTGCCCGACTCCCGGGCCGGGACCTCCAGCCACAGCGGCAGGATCAGGACGAGGAGGAAAACGATGACCACCTGGGTGACGGGGAAGGCGTCCTCCGTGTAGCCCTGCAGCCGCAGCAGGCCGGCCGTCTGGGGCGTCACCACATCCCCGCGCTCGACGATGACGTCGCCCAACACCAAGCGGCGTTCGATGACAGGGATCCGCTTCTCCGCGCTCTGTCTCACCAGCTCGGTGAGCTGAGGCTCGACCTTGTAGTAGGCGTCGTTCACCTTCGTCAGCAGCTGATAGATCAGGTTGGCGTCGTCCACCGAATCGACGCGCTTTCCGATCTCGTCCCACAGCAGGGCCGCCTCCGTTCCCCCGCTCTCCAGGACGTCGCCGGACGCGAGGTGCGAAAAATAGGCGTCCCCGACCTGCGAGGCCAGGTTCATGATTCGGCTCCGCTCCGCTCCGTCCATGGCGAACAGGGCGTTCAGCAGGGCCGGAGGCATATAGGACAGGAGCTTCGGGTCCTGGGGGTCCTTTACCGCCTGGAGCTCCTCCAGGCGTTTTTTCATCCGGTCCCGGGCGGCGACGTCCCGGACCACGACGCCGGCCACCCGCTCCTCCACCATCTCCCGAAGGGCCCCCGTGGCCGAGCGGTCCTCGTACTTCACCGGGGAGATGACCCGGTAGGTCTGGGGGGACGGCAGCCCCTGCGCGAAGCTGTAGCCCCTGTTGCGGACGTAGAGCCACTCCATCATGACGATGGAGAGCCCGACGGCCAGCAGCATGACTACGGAGAGGAGATAGGACCTGCGCCATTCCGGGGATACGGAGGCCCAGGGGCGACGCGACCGGTCAAGAAAGGCGCTTTTCATAGCGGTCATAGGCCTGGACCACTTTCTGGACGATCTCGTGACGGACGACGTCGGCCCCTGTGAGGTCGAAAAAGCCTATACCCTCGATGCCCTCGAGGATCGACCGCACGCTGCGCAGCCCCGAGGGACGCCCTTGCGGCAGGTCCACCTGAGTGATGTCGCCGGTCACCACGGCCTTGGAACCGAACCCCAGACGGGTGAGGAACATCTTCATCTGCTCGGGGGTCGTGTTCTGAG
Source organism: uncultured Fretibacterium sp. (assembly GCF_963548695.1). Taxonomy (NCBI): domain Bacteria; kingdom Thermotogati; phylum Synergistota; class Synergistia; order Synergistales; family Aminobacteriaceae; genus Fretibacterium; species uncultured Fretibacterium sp. The sequence continues at coordinate 956 of NZ_CAUUWA010000056.1, read as the reverse complement.
CCTCGTCCAGGATGATGAAGCTGTCGTTGAGCGTTCGCCCCCTCATGTAGGCCAGGGGCGCGATCTCGATGACCCCTTTGTCCACGTAGCGGGCGAACCGCTCGGGCGACAGAAGTTCATAAAATGCGTCGTAGAGCGGGCGAACGTAGGGCTCGACCTTCTCCCTGAGGTCGCCCGGGAGGTACCCCAGGCTCTCCCCGGCCTCGACGGCGGGCCGCACCAGGACGACGCGGTTCACCCGCCCCTCCTTCAGCATGGAGACGGCCTCGCAGACCGCCAGGTAGGTCTTGCCCGTCCCAGCGGGGCCGACGGCGAACAGGATGTCGTTGTCCCGCATGGCCTGGATATAGGCCCTCTGCCCGACGGTCTTGGCCCGGATGGGCTTGCCCCGCGCCGTCGTGCAGACGACCTCCGAATACAGCGAGTCCAGCTTGATCTCCCGGCCCTCCGCATGGGCGTCCATCGCATGACGGACGTCGGAGACGCGGATCTCGTGTCCGCTCTCGGCGACGACCGCAAGCTGGCGCAGCAGGTACGCCACGATGCGCACCGGCTCGGCGTCGGGGCCCGAGATCCGAATCCGGCTCTCCCCCACGGAGAGGGAGACCGGATAACGGGCCTCCAGGGCCTCGAGGTTCTCGTCGTGCAGCCCCAGAAGACGGGCCATGGCCCCGCTGCCGGCAACCGCAACGTCCTCGGAATTTCTCAGCGAAGCATCTCTCCGCTCAAATGTCTCTCCATCCATTCCAAAACTTCCCATTCCAGAACTTCTCCATCCATCCTGTTTTTCGATTTCCCCTGTTTTTCGATTTCCCCTGTTTTTCGATTTCCCCTGTTTTTCGATTTCCCCTGTTTTTCGAGTTTCCTTTCGTCCCCCGGCGTCAGACGGGATAGGCCGCCTCCTCGACGAGGTCCTGGAGCCCAACGTCCCGGCGCGTGACGCGCGCGTACTTCCG